>JAGRHA010000430.1 GCA_020445205.1 Gammaproteobacteria bacterium | reverse complement strand
GCCTCGTCGAGCTGATCCGCGGAATCGACCCTGATCCCCAGGCCGCCACAGCTCTTCGCATAGGCGGCGAAATCCGGGTTACGCAATCCGGTCTGCCAGACGGGCCAATGGCCGGCACGCTGCTCCTTGCTGATCTTGCCGAGCTCGGCGTTGTTGAGCAGCACGTGGCAGATATTCATGCCGTAGTGCACCGCGGTCGTGAACTCGGCCATGTACTGACCAAAGCCACCGTCGCCACTGACCGCAATCACCTTGCGCCCGCGGTATTCCGGCTGTGCCTGCGTTGCGGCCCACGCACCCATCGCGGCAGGCAATGCGAAGCCGATCGAACCGAGGTAACCCGACATCAGGATGCGCTGTCCACGGCATTCGAAGTAGCGGCCGAACGAATAGGTGTTGTTGCCGACATCGACGGCGATCACGGCGTCGGCGGGTGCCGCATCGGACAGCGCGGCGAACAGTACCGCCGAGTTCACACCCTTGCCGCGGTCGCGCGCCCGCCGGCGTGTCTTCTCATCGCGCCAGATCTGCCAGCGTTCCGCGAGCTCGGGACGTTGATCGATGGCACCGGTCTGCTCCGGCAATGCGCGCCACAACCACTCGGCCGTGAGTCCGATCTCGCCGAGCACCGGGAGCTCGACGGGGTGAAACTTGCCCAGCGTCATGGCGTCGAAATCGACCTGGATGATCGGCTTTTTCGGGCTGATGCCGGTGTGGTTGGCGAAACTCGCCCCGAATACCAGCAGCAGGTCGGCCTCGTTCATGCACCAGCTCGCCACCGGGGTGCCGCTGCGGCCGAGCACGCCTGCGGCGAGCGCGTGATCGTCGCCGATCTGGCCCTTGGCCTTGAACGTCGTGAGTACGGGCGCGTTGAGTTTCTCGGCGAGTTTGATGACGTATTCCATGCGCCCGAGCGCACCGTAACCGACGATGATCACGGGACGTGCAGCGTCCTTGATGCGCTGCAACGCAGCCGCCAGCGTATCGGTGGCCGGCAGCATCCGGCGGTCGCCGAGCCGGCCGTCAGGGCCGCCGGCCTGCGTGCCGTCGGCGGCTGCGAGTGTCTGCACCTCGTCGGGGAAGATCAGATGCGCGACGTCACGCTCGACGATCGCGTTCTTGCACGCCAGGTTCATGAGTTCGACATGGCTGGCGTCTCGCAGCACCGTCTGGCTGAAGCGTGCGACGGGTGCGTAGGCGCTGGCGAGATCGATCTCCTGGAATGCGCCGGGACCGAGCACCTGGGTGTTCACCTGACCGGTCAGCGCGAGCACTGGGGCGCGATCGACCTTGGCATCCCACAGGCCCGTCAGCATGTTGGTCGCCCCGGGCCCGGCGATGCTCATGCAGGCCGCCGGTTTGCCGCACAACTTGGCGTAACCCGAGGCGGCGAACGATGCCGCTCCCTCGTGGCGGATGCCGATATATTGCAGACGCCCTTTGTCTTCGAGTCGGCGCAGCGCGTCGGCGAGGCCGAGATTGGAATGCCCGACCATGCCGAACACGTGGCTCACACCCCAGTTGACCATGGTCTGCGCCATGAGATCGCTGACCGTCGGCGTGTGCTTCGTCGATTCCTTGACCGCGACATAGACGCCGTCATCGCGCTGCTCGACGGGGTAGGTCTCGACGCCATCGCCGTGAGAACCCGGCGACTTGCCCGTGAGCGGATGGAAATCCCAGCCGTGCCACGGGCAGCGCAACCAGCAATCGTCTTCACCATCGTTGCACTCGATGCTGCCCTCGCCGAGCGGTCCGCCCTGGTGCGGGCAGGCGTTGTCGAGCGCCGCGATCTCGCCACGGTGGCAGGTCAGCGCAATGGCCTGGCTGCCGGCCTGTACGGCGCGCACCTCGCCATCACGCAGCTCACCGGCTTCGGCAACCTTGTGCCAGACCGTCTGCAGGCCATCCTGGGCATCGAGATCCGCTTGCGTAACCTGCTTGTGCGAGCCGTCACACAGCGGCGGATTGGCAGTGCGCTTGCACAGGCAGAAGAACACCTTGCCGTCTTTGTCCGCGGTGTATTCGAGTGGCGTGAATTCGGTGCCCGCGTGCGAACCATCACAGAAAGGCTGGCTCTTCGAACGCCCGCAACGGCACCACCAGACGGTTTCACCCGCCTTGAGATCGACGGGCTTGGGCTTGGTGTCGGCGATGTAAGGATCGGCCATCGATCACCTCCTGGTTGACTGGTCTGTCGATCGGCGGCGCTTTCGATGCCGCTGCGCTGGCGCGAAGACATAGGGCAATCGGCGCTACCCGGATCGGGGGCGTCGCCGAAGGCCCGGGTTCAGTGCACAAACATCTCGTACAGGGTCAGGCCGATCTCTATCACGATCAAAATCACGATATACCATTCGACCCTCAGGGTTCGCTGCGCCTGCACCAGGTCGAGCAGGGTCTCCGCCGTGTTGCTGATCAGTTGCAGCTTGCGATCGAGGGCGCTGCGACGGTCGCGCAGTTCGAACTCCTGTTCGAGGCGATGGAACAGGCGTTCGCGGTCCGGATGATCCCACAGCAAATCCGGCTTTTCGCCAATCTCGGCGCGCCCGACGGTGCGATGCTGCACACGCAACACCTCGCCGATATGGCCGATCAGGCCCTGCAGCTGACGCACGCGGTGACGACCGCTGCTGAGTTGCTCGGCCAGCGGCTCGACACGATCGAAGGATGCGGCGATGAGCTGTTCATGGTGATCGAGCAAGACGCTCTTGGCCAGGGCGTCGGCGACCACCTGCAGCGAGGCGAGATCGTCTGCATCCAGCTGCAGCACGCCGTCGCGGAACACCTCCGAACTGCCCGGTGCGACGACGAACTCGAGCGTTTCGAACTCGCCGTGCTCGACGGGTTCGGTGATCAGATCCCTGAGGCGCGCGACGAAACCCGCCTGCTCGATCGGCGCGACATCGATGAACACCACCACGCCAAAGCGAAACAACACGGCAATGCCGCCGCCGCTGACCTCGACCGTGAGCGGCGCGCCGGACAACACCGGCGTCTGCAACAGCGGCCGCACGTTGATGCGGCGACCGACGAGCAGTGCGTGTACGAAACGGATAGCGCTCGGCGGCGACATGGGACCCCTGCGAAGCATGCGATGTGAGTACTGCGCTGCGGACTCTACACCAGCAGGCCGCACCGGCAAGCGCTACCGGCGTCTCGGTGCAGGCAGGTGGAGCAGAATATCCTTGCGCGGCGACGCTTCGCACGTCCTAATGATCGCATCTGCAACCCGTTATCGGAGACCCTGCAAGCGGTGGATACTCGAGCCGCCTCAACTGTCGATCTCGACGCACTGGTCGCGCTCGAAAAACACTGTTTCGACAGCGACCGCATCAGCCGCCGCCAGTTCCGCCACCTGCTCACGCGCGGCCATGCCGCGACCTTCGTCGCCGAGGCCGACGACGGACTGTTGGGCAGCGTGGTGCTGTTATTCAGCCGCGGTACTGCGACCGCGCGCCTGTATTCGATTGCGGTGGCACCCGAGGCACGCGGACGCGGTATCGCGCGGACGCTCATCGAGCGCTGTGAAAAAGAGGCGTGGGCGCAAGAGCGCGCGTGGATGCGCCTGGAAATCCGCAAGGACAACACGCCGTCGATCCGCCTTTTCGAGTCGCTGGGCTATCGCCGTTTCGGCATTCATATCGACTACTACGCCGACCACATGGATGCGTGGCGTTACGAAAAAGCGCTCGACCAGCGTCTCAAGCCGCGCCTGGATCGCGTGTCCTGGTACGAGCAGACACTCGAGTTCACCTGCGGACCGGCCTGTCTGATCATGGCCATGCAGTCACTCGATCCGACGACCGAGGTCAGCCGCAGCCTCGAGCTCAAGCTGTGGCGTGAGGCGACCACGATCTTCATGACCTCGGGACTCGGTGGCTGCGGCCCGTACGGGTTGGCGCTGGCGGCGCACCGCCGTGGTTTCGATGCCGAGATCTGGGTCAACGATGAAGGCGTGCAGATGGTCGACACCGTCCGCAGTGTCGAAAAGAAGGAAGTCATGGCGCTCGTGCAGGCGGACATGGAACAGGAGATCGCGGCGCTCGGCATCCCGGTGCATTTCGATGTCCTCGAGCCCGACGCACTCGAAGCGGCCTTCGACGCTGGCGCGATACCGGTGGTGCTGATCAGTTCATGGCAGATCTACAACGAGCGCTCGCCGCACTGGGTCGTCGTCAGCGGCTTCGATGAACACTTCGTCTATGTCAACGACCCGTTCGTCGACTACGAAGAAGGTGAAACGGCCGTCGACTCGATCAACATGCCGATTGGCCGCAGCCAGTTCGAACAGATCACACGCTACGGGCGCAAAGGTCTGCGCGCCGTTGTCCTGATCACCCGGAGAAACGAGGCATGAGCAACCACATCATCCTGGTCGACAGTCTGGCGCAGTGGAAGGACAGCTTCCCTGCCTATTCTGTGGTCGCGGTGCGCGATTACCTGGTGGACCCATCGTGGTCGAACCGTCGCACCCTGCGCGTAATCAACCTGTGTCGCGATACCGACTATCACAGCCCCGGTTATTACGCCTCGCTACTGGCCGAGGCGCGCGGGCACAAGGTGATCCCGTCGGTGCGCACGCTGCAGGACCTGAGTCGCAAGGCGTTGTATGGCAGCGAACTCAGTGATCTCGACCGGCGCATAGAGAAACTGTTCCGCGATCAGCCGACCGAGGTCACGCGCTTCGAGGTACTGGTGTGTTTCGGGCAATGCGAACCGAAAGGCCTGCGTCGGCTCGCCAGCGCGCTGTTCGACACCTTCCGCGCACCGCTGATCAAGGTAGAGCTCAAGCGTGACAAAGTCTGGCACATCACCAGCATCCGCAGCGTCGGTCTGAAGGCCGTCAAACGTCCACAGCGTGAGTTTTTCTTCGCCGCGATGGCCGGTTATCTGCGTCGTCCCTGGCGCACGGCACGTGATCGCCGCCAGATGCGCTACGACCTCGCGATACTGTACGACCCCGAGGAGCAGACGCTGGCACCATCAGACCGTCGCGCGCTAGCGAATTTCATCCGCGCCGCGCGTGCCGAGGGCATCGACGCCGAACTCATCACTGCACGCGACTTCGGCCGTCTCGCCGAGTTCGACGCGTTGTTCATCCGTGAGACGACCAACGTCAATCACCATACCTACCGCTTCGCCCGTCGAGCGGCCGCCGAGGGCATGGCAGTGATCGACGACCCGGATTCGATCCTGCGCTGTACGAACAAGATCTACCTCGCCGAGTTGCTCGCACGACACAAGATCGCGACACCGGCCAGCGTCATTCTCGGCCCCGACGAGCTCGATCGTGCCGAGCAGCAGCTCGGTTACCCGATGGTACTCAAGATCCCCGACGGCGCGTTCTCCACCGGCGTGTTCAAGGTCAAAGACCGCGCCGAGTTCGAGAACCGCGCGGCGACGCTGTTCCGCTCGTCGGAACTGATCCTCGCCCAGGCGTACACCCCGACCGAGTTCGACTGGCGCATCGGCATCCTCAACGGCGAGGTGCTGTACGCTTGCCGCTACTACATGGCACGTGGGCATTGGCAGATCGCAGACCATTCGGGCGCCAAGGTGCGTGAAGGGGATTTCGACACCCTGCCGCTCGACGAGGCGCCGGCCGTCGTGACACAGGCGGCCCTCAAGGCCGCGGCCGCGATCGGCAATGGCCTTTACGGCGTCGACCTCAAGCAGGTCGGTGAGCGCGTGTTGGTGATCGAGGTCAACGACAACCCGAACATCGATGCCGGCGTCGAGGACAAGCTCGCGGGCGACGAACTCTATCGCCGCGTCATGCGCGAGTTCCTGCGCCGACTCGAGGCACGCGGACGCTGAATCAGCCTGCAGCGATCTCCTCCGCGGACGGCGCGGTGCCGGCCGCAGCATCCCGGGCCGCGGCCTCCCATGCGCACAGCGCCATCTTGCGCTCACTGCCCCAGTGATAGGTGCCGAACTCGCCGGACTCGCGCAGTACGCGATGGCAAGGGATGAGACAGGCGATCGGATTGCGCGCCATCGCGGTGCCGACAGCCCGTGCCGCGCGCGGCTGACCGACGAGGTGCGCGAGTTGACGGTAGCTGAGCAGCCCGCCACGCGGCACGCGCAGCAACGCGCGCCATACCTGGACCTGGAAATTGGTCCCGCTCACCCACAGCGACAATCCCCCGGGCGGCGGCGCGCACTGGCCGAACACCTGCGCCAACAACTCGGCCGCAGCGGCATCGTCGCGCGACAGCGCTGCTGCGGGCCACGACGCCGTCAATTGCGCACGCAACGGGGTGTCGGGCTCGACGCCACGAAATGAGAGGTGGCAGATCCCGCGCGACGTGTACGCGACCAGCGCCATGCCGAACGGCGTCGGCGCAACCCCGTACGCGACCGCGACATCCTGCGCAGCACGCCGGTACTCTCCCGGTGACATCGCCTCGAGATTGACGAACAGGTCGTGCAGCCTACCCGGACCGGACAGCCCACTGTCGTGTGCGAGGCTGAGCAGATCGCCGGTCTCGGCCATACGGCGCTTGGCGTGCTCCACGGTCAGATACTGCACGAAACGCTTCGGGCTGATACCGGCCCAGCGGCTGAAAAGCCGCTGCGTGTGCGTTGCACTCAGGCGCAGATGATCGGCAAGTTCCTGCAAACCGGGTTGATCGCCGCGCCGCGCACGCAGAAACGCGATCGCCTCTTCGATGCGCGCGTAGTCGTCCACCGGCGACGGCGCGGCGCGGGTTGCGGTGGTATTGGACGACGTCAGCATGGCGCAACTCTAGCTGGCCGTGGCCCGGGCGCCCACCCGATTCTTGCCATGGTCATGGTGACGGATTTTTTTGCCCGACGCCGGGTCCGACGCAGTATCGTTGGCCAGCGCAGGCCAGCACACGCGGTAAGGGGTCGGCATTGGATTCGGTGACACAGGCAGCACTCGGCGCCGCGGTCGGAATCGCGGTAATGGGAACGCGCCTGCCCGTGTGGCAGGCAGCGCTCGCCGGTGCCGTGGTCGGCACATTGCCCGATCTCGATGTCTTCATCGACAAAGGCGACGCCGTGCGCGACATGGTCCTGCATCGTGCAGAGACGCACGCCCTCGCCTACCAGGCCCTCGCAACGCCGTTGATCGCCGCCGTCGCGGCCGCGCTGAGCCGCACCCGCGGCCTGTACCTGCACTGGTGTCTGCTGGTCGCACTCGGCCTGTTCACGCACAGCCTGCTCGACGCGATGACCGTCTACGGCACGCGCATCGGCCTGCCGTTCACCGATCAACCGTTCGCCGTCGGCAGCCTGTTCATCATCGACCCGCTGTACACCCTGCCGCTGCTCGTCGGGGTCGGTGCCGCCGTGTTCGCGGGCCGCGGACGACGCCTGCGCTGGAATACGGCCGGACTCGTGCTGTCGACACTGTACGCGGCGTGGTCGGTGATCGCCCAGGTCACGGTCACCCAGCGCGTGATGCAGACATCACTCGCCAGCACACTCCCGGCCTCGCAGATCCTGGTCACACCGGCGCCGTTCAACACCCTGCTGTGGCGTATCGTTGTCGTCGACGGTGACAGCTATTACGAGGCCTTTCACTCGCTACTCGACCCGCTGCACGAAGCCTACGACGGTATACACTTCGCCCGTTTCACACGCGGCAGCGAACTCGAATCCAAGACGCGCGACTTTGCCGCAGCCAACCTGATCCGCGATTTTTCCCAGGGCTTCTATGCGTTATCCGATGATGGCCATATCGTGCGCATCACCGACCTGCGCTTCGGACAAGCGCCGTACTACGCGTTCGCGTTCGGCTTCGCGCAGCACCAGAGCGAACCGTTGCGTGAGATCACGCCCGTGCGCTTCTCCCGGCGCATCCCGATCGACATCGGACTGGCATGGCTGCAACGCCGCATAACGGGCGAGCCACTGCCGCCACCACGTTGAGCCGAGCCCCCTGACCCGATCCCGTTCATTGCCACCCGGAAACACCCATGCAGCATCCCCGTACACGCCGCGAACGCATCGGCCAATGGATCGAGTCGCCGATGGTCCAGCGGATCATCGTCGTCCTGATCATCGTCAACGCCATCACGCTTGGCCTGGAAACCTCTCAGCGCGCCATTCAGGCCGCGGGCGGGCTGCTGCAACTGCTCGATCGCCTGCTGCTGGCCACGTTCGTCGCCGAGTTGCTGGTCAAGTTGTTCGCATTTCGCAGCGCGTTCTTCCGCAACCCATGGAACCTGTTCGACTTCACCGTGATCGCGATTGCCCTGATACCGTCGGGCGGCCCACTCACGGTGTTGCGCGTGCTGCGCGTATTGCGCCTGGTATCGATGGTTCCGCGCTTTCGCTTCGTCGTCGAATCGCTGTTGCGCGCAATCCCGGGCATCCTGTCGATCGCCGGCCTGTTGCTGATCCTGTTCTACGTCGCCGCCGTCATGGCCACGGGTCTGTTCGGTGCACGCTTCCCCGAGTGGTTCGGCAGCATCGGTGAGTCGATGTACACCCTGTTCCAGGTCATGACGCTGGAAAGCTGGTCGATGGGCATCGCGCGTCCGGTCATGGATGTCTATCCCTGGGCCTGGGCCTACTTCGTGCCGTTCATCCTTGTCGCGACCTTCACCATGCTCAACCTGTTCATCGCCATCATCGTCAGCACCATGCAGTCGATGGTCGAGGAACAGAAAGATCGCGAAACGGCAGAAATCGGCGCCCTGCTGCATGACGAGCAGCACGCGCTACAGGCCGACCTGCAGGCGTTGCGTGACGAGATCGCGCAGTTGCGTCAGGCGTTGCGACGCGAATGAATCACGGCTTCAGCCGGCGCTGACCTCGGGCAGACGCAGCGCGCCGACGGCGGCCAGCAGCGACCAGACGCCGAGCAGACCGATCACTGCGACAACACCAAGCCAGTCGCCGAGCAGGCCAATCAGGCCGCCGAGCAGCATCATGACGCCGATCACGCTGTTGGACACGGCGACATAGGCCGCGCGCGTCTCCTGCGTCGCCATGTCGACGAGGTAGACCTTGCGCCCCAACCGCACACCGCTGTGCATGATGGTCAGGAGCATGAAAATCACGGCATGCACCCAACCGATCGCGAGCCAAGGCGCATCGCTCATCGCTGCCACAGCAACGACGACACCCAGCACACCGGCGCCCGCGGCAGCGAGTGCCATGACCGTGCGGCTCGAGCGGTCGCCGAGCGCGCCCCAGAACGGCGAACTGATCGCCGCAGCAAGACCACTGGCGATCACCAGCATGCCGAGACCGGCGAGATCACCCGCGGCGGACTGCTGCGCCAACAGTACGTAGAACGGTGGCGCCAGGGCGACGGCGAGCATCGATGTACGGCCGAAAACGAACTGGCGAAACGGCTTGTCGTCGCGCAGCAAACGCAGGTTTTCGAGCGCCACTTCGAGCGCATTGCCACCGCCTTCGGTCGCCCCGGGCTGCTCCCGTATGGCGCCAAAAGACAACAAGCCGATCAGCCACAGCACACCGGCCACCACGAGCATGATCGCGAACACCGAGCGCCCGGCATCGGCGAACGAGACCGTGGTGAGCCAGGCCCCCAGCACCAATGTCAGTACGCCGCCGGCTGCGGCACTCCAGCCCATGAGGCGGCCGCGGCGGCTCTTCGACACCGTCTTGCCGAGGACGTCCTTGGCCGACACCGAGCACAGCCCGCGGGCAAGGCTGAATACGACGAGCAGGGCAACGATCGTCCAACCCGCCGCGA
The DNA here is from genome assembly GCA_020445205.1 of Gammaproteobacteria bacterium. Taxonomy (GTDB): domain Bacteria; phylum Pseudomonadota; class Gammaproteobacteria; order Chromatiales; family Chromatiaceae; genus Thiosocius. The sequence continues at coordinate 7,456 of JAGRHA010000430.1, read as the reverse complement.
TACCTTCGAGCGATACCGCTGCGGCGGCCATGCCGAACAGTGCCAGCGCCGACAACAAACCACCGATGATCCACACGGGTTTACGCCGCGCCATGCGGCGGACATACGCCGCAACGGCCATCTGTGGCAGCAGCACGCCAGACTCACGGATCGGCACGAGGAAGCCGGTGAACGCGGCGGGTACGCCGAGCGCGCCGAGCATCCAGGGCAGCACCAACTTCGCGCTGCTGAGTTCATCGGCGACCTTGTTCAGCGTGTTCGCACCCAGGTAGGCAAAGAAATTGCGTGGTTGGTCGTTGCACGACGCGGGCGGGATGTCTTTGCAGACGCGCGCATCCTCGTCGCCGGTGATCAGGTTGTACAACTGACCGAGACCGTCTGCGGACGACGGCGTCGGACTGTCGAACGGTGGCAGCGGGTTCATGCGGCGCTGAGCAAGGCTGTGTGATGCAGAGGAAGGGCGGACCCCACGCGGCGATCGCCCTGCGCGGTAGTGCATCGACCAAAAACAAAGGCCCCGACTGTTCGCGGGGCCTTCGCAGACGGCATGTCGGCGATCACGCCGTCAGCACAGGATCACTCGCAGTCTTCGTCGAAGACGACCGAGTATTCCTTCTTGCTCAGTTTGCCGTCGCCGTCCTTGTCGAGTTTCTCGAATTTCTTTTTGACGCCGCTGGCAGCGAACTCCGTAGCATCCACCGAGCCGTCGCCGTTGGCATCGGCCTTGTCGAATTTGGCAGGTGCGGCAAACGCCACGCTCGTCGCCAACAATGCGCCGGCGGCGACCACGATCATGTGCTTGATTTTCATAGTTGAGTTCCTTGTTGCGAAATCTTGGGACTGGGCACCTTCCACCTGTACTGCGGTTTCCGGTGGTATGCAGGCACGCCGCGTAATTTATGACGTATTGACGCCATCGTCGAGCGAATGCACCAAGTTGGCCCTACCGGACGCGCCATAACTTAACTCACATCAATCAAAGCAAGCCATCATCGCCGGTACAGCGCGTGTGCTGAGACAGATCACTGCCGCGGTAGTTCCTTCGGCGTCATAACCCCCGGTTCCGTGAGGTCGCGTGACTCACGCCAACGACTAAAGTAGCGGGTAGTAGCGAACGCTATAACAGTGACCGACTTGTAGCGACGCCGATGAACAGACACGCGAACGACAATCCCAGCGCCCCACAGGCGACACAAAACAGCCGCCGCAGACTGCTGTTTCTGGCATTCGGCTGGCTCAATGTCGCGCTTGGCATCATCGGTGCCGTATTGCCGCTCATGCCGACAACCGTGTTCCTGCTCATTGCGGCATGGTCGTTTTCACGCAGTTCACCGCGTTGGCACAACTGGTTGCGCGAGCATGCGCGATTTGGGGCCGTGATCCGCGCCTGGGAGGAGCACCACGCCATGCCGCGACGTGCCAAGCGCATTGCGTTCGCGGCGCTCGCCGCCTCTTATGCCTTCACCGCTTACATGTTCGGCCCACTTTCCTGGGCTGCGATCATCGGCGGCGTGTGCATCGCCGGTGTTGCGCTGTTCATCGCCCATATCCCGGTGCTGCATCCCGCGCAAGAACAAGCTGTTCGCACCTGAGGGAACTTTCCCACCCCCGGCCGCCCAAACTGTCGGCAGGGTGGGCCGTCTCACCCCCCACTGTTGGCGCCCTGGCCGGACCGATGCCGGACTGCGCGGCACGGGCCGCCCCGACGCCTGCCGATGCCCTTGAATTCGGCGCCGGCTGGCGCCACATTCTGTCGGTACGACCCAAAGGCCTGGAGGCCGTTACATGCTGCGCATTCTGCTTTTTCTCGGCACCAACATCGCGGTCATCGCGTTGATCAGCGTCACCTTCCGCCTGCTCGGGCTCGATGGCATCCTGGCGAGCAATGGCGTCAATCTCGACCTCAATGCGCTGCTGATCTATTCCGCGGTCATCGGCTTTTCGGGCTCACTCATCTCGCTGTTCATGTCCAAATTCATGGCCAAGAAGAGCATGGGCGTGCACCTGATCGAACAGCCTCAGACCCCTGACGAGGCCTGGCTGATCAACACGGTGCAACGCCAGGCCGACGCCGTCGGCATCAAGATGCCCGAAGTCGGCATCTTCGAGGCCGGCCCGAACGCGTTCGCGACGGGCTGGAACAAGAACGACGCGCTGGTCGCCGTGAGTACGGGCCTGCTGCAGACCATGAATCATGATGAGGTCGAAGCCGTGCTGGCGCACGAGATCAGTCACGTGGCCAATGGTGACATGGTCACGCTGGCGCTGATCCAGGGTGTTGTGAACACCTTCGTCGTGTTCTTCTCGCGCGTTATCGGTCACATCGTCGACCGCGTCGTGTTCAAGGTCGAGCGTGGTCACGGCCCGGCATTCTTTATCGTGTCGTTGGTCGCACAGTTCGTCCTCGGCATCCTCGCTTCGATGATCGTCATGTGGTTCTCGCGCTGGCGCGAATACCGTGCCGATGCCGGTGGCGGCGCCCTGGCCGGCAACCACAAGATGATCTCGGCGCTGCGCCGGCTCAAGAATGCGAGTGACCCGCATCCGCTGCCAGACGAAATGGCGGCATTCGGCATCAGTGGCGCCGGGCTCAAGGAGCTGTTCGCGAGCCACCCGCCACTCGAAGACCGCATCGCCGCGCTCCAGGCGGCGCAAGCGCGCAGCGCCTGATCACCGGCTGTGACCGCAGCCTCGCGGCGGCGGCAAAGACCGCGGTCGCCGCAGGGCCTGCCCGCCGGTGGTGGTGATACTGGGCCGACAGGGAATCGGTTTCGCAGCTTGTTCAAGGGCACGGCCCAGCAGCCGCCAACCCGGACATGGACATATCGAGCATTTCAAACAGCCTGCTGCAGCAGATCGGCAACAGCGCCACCCAGAGCGGGGATGCCGTGACCGTATCGGTCATGCGCAAGGCGATGGACATCCAGGCCGCGCAGGCCACACAACTCATCGACTCGGTCGCACAAAGCATGCCCGACCCGGGCGCGCGCCTCGGCCAGAACGTCGACGTCAGAGTCTGAGCGCCGCCTTGGCCTCGTCGTGCGCGGCGTGGCATGCCATCTGCGTCGTCACGTCGTCGTTACCGATCGTCGCGAAAACCTGCGCATCCGACAGCGTGATGGCACCCGCAAGTTCCGCCCACGCAAAGCCCATTGACCAGTCCGCGGCCGCTACCGTGCCCTGGGCCGCGCGCAACACGACGTACAACACCCCCGGCCGGTAGATCAGGTTGTACGGCTGTTGCAGTTCATGCAGTCGCGACAGCGTCGCCCATGCCAGCTCCGCATCCGTAAATCGCCCGACAGGCACGGGATAGATCTGCTCACCACCGTTGTGCTGCCATTCGGCCGCTTCGATCGGATAACGGTCATCGCCACGCACGAACAGCTGGAAATGCAGATGATTGACCGACGCCTGTGCGCCCAACGCGTTATACGCCAAGCCGGCACCCGGCAGCGCTTCGCTGCACTGCTCGAGCAAACGCCATGCGAGCGCGTGATACCGGTGCGTTAGGAACTGCGGAAGGCACGCGCCGGGATCAGGCACCAGCAGGCCATGCAGCTCGGCGAACGGGAACTTGTTGTACAACAGCCGCAGCGCCGTCCCCGCGAAAGCGCCTTCCCAGAGCACCTCGCGACGCAGGAAGGGTTTGTTGAAATGGAAGCCATCGGCATCGAATGCACGTTGCAGACCGCTGATCCGGGCCGCGCTCGCGCGTGCCGGCCGCAGTGCACGCAAGGCGTTGAACTGCAACTGCCACGGGCCAACGCGGCGCCAGTCGGTCACGCCCAGTGCATCGAACCCCGCTGCGCGCACGGCACGGAAAACTTTGACATCGTCGATGGCCGCGTCGACGGCGTGCGCATCACCCTCATCGAAGCGGCGGCACCACCGCTCGAACGCAACGCGCAACGGCTGGCGCAGTCGCTCGAACATGCCCTGCTCGTAACAGGCATTCGCGAGCACCAGGACAAACCCTCCGAGCACGTCGGCCTCGAGCATGTCGGCAAGCCCATGCTCGAACAGCTGCCGCAGCTGCGCCGATGACCGCAGCGGTGCGGGCAGCGACTCAATGCCGATGGTCGTGTTCATGCGGGTCGGGCACCGGATCGTAGCCGCCGGCGTGAAAGGGGTGACAGCGTCCGACGCGCTTGATGCCCATCCACAGGCCACGCCACGCACCCCATTTCTCGATCGCCTCGAGCGTGTAGGCGGAGCAGCTCGGCATGTAGCGGCAGTTGTTGCCCAGAAACGGGCTGATCAACAGCTGATAGCCGCGCACCAGCTTGAGCATGACGGTCTTGAACATCTCAGCGCTTAACCTGCAGGCACCGGCACGGCGTCGGGAACGGTAAAACGGGTCGCCATTAGACCACAGCGCAACGTCAGCGGCTTGTCCGCAGGCGCTGGCTGCGACAACATCGCGCGGCATGAACCAACCGACCAGCCTCTACCTCGCACCGCGTGACGCGAATTGTGCCCCCCCACGCGAGACAGTGATCCAGGCTCTCGCCGATCTCGAGATCATCGGCGAACCGCTCGACACCGAACGCTATGCCGCGGGTGCGGGTTTCACGCGCCACGTCGTGTTCGCCGGTTGCTCGCCGCACCTCATCATGCAGCCGCCCGCCGACGGCAGTCTGCGCTTCTGCCATGTCGCCGTGCATGGTCCGTACGCCGCCCCACGCCTCGTCACGGGTCCGAACACGGTCAAACCACGCTGCCCGCACTGCCGCGCACGCTTCGACGACTGGCGCCAGCGGCTCGCCGCCTGGCAAGGCGGCCACGAACGGGCACGCTGCGCGGCCTGTGGAAGCGAATCGCTGCCCACGGCGCTGGACTGGCGCGAACACGCGGTTGCCGGACGCCTGCTGGTGGAGTTGCGCAACGTCTTCCCGGGTGAAGCCACACCCAGCGACCGGCTCATGCACGAACTGGCGCAATGCACCGCCACGGCATGGCGATACGCGTGGGCCGCGTATACCGATTCAGTACGCGCCGATTGAAGCAGCGCGAGCACACGCGCTGGCGGGTGAAACGCGCGGTGTCAGCCGGCGACGACCTGGTTCTTGCCCTGCGCCTTGGCTTTGTACAAGGCTTGATCGGCGCGCTCGAACACGGCCTCGGCGGCATCGTTCTTTGCGAACAGCGCGAGACCACCGGATACCGTCACCTTCACGGGCTTGCCGCTGGCGTGCAAGCCCGCCTCGGCGACGGCTTCGCGCATGATCTCGGCAAGTGCCATGGCGGCGTCGGGCGGCGCGCCCGGCAACAACAGCACAAACTCCTCACCGCCGAAGCGGGCGATGAAATCGGTCGCGCGCACACGCCCTGACAGGGTCCGGGCGATCATGACCAACGCCTTGTCACCGGCCTTGTGGCCGAAGGTGTCGTTGATCTGCTTGAAGTTATCGACATCGAGGACCAACAACGCGAGCGGTTCGCCGAAGCGCCGGTAACGCGCCTGTTCCTGCGCCACGCGTTCGTCATAAGCCCGTCGATTGGGCAGGCCGGTCAAGGGATCGCGCAAAGCCTGCTCGGCCGTGAGCGCGACCTGGCGGCGCAGATCGAAGGTGTCGCGCTCGACATCGCGCAGGCGCGCACGCAGCGTCTCCGCCTCGGCCTCGGCCTGTGTGCGCCGGCTGTTCTCGTCCTCGATATGATCGCGCACGTGCGCCTGCATGCGCTGCAGGCTGCCGAGGACGCTGGCCTGCAATTCCGCGAGGCTGGCACTTTGGCGCACGGAATCCGACAGGGTTTCCACTTCGTCGTTCATAAAGCGCCCGAGTTGCTCACGCGCGCTGTGCGCGGCCGCCGAACGGCCGGCCTCGGTGACCATGAAATCGTCGAACGCCTCGAGATGACGACTGAGCTCGGCGAGAAAGCTCTGCGCCGCGCGCGCGTTGTCCTCGGCCTCGGTGATCGCCGAGATCGCACACTCGCCGACATCGTTCAATACGCCGCCCCAGACCTCGCCATCGTCGCTGGCAGCGAGGCGCGCGCAACCCTCATCGATTGCGCCGCGCATTCCGTCAGGCCACGGCAGTGCCGCGAGCACTTCTGACAGCCGGCGGTTGTACGTGGACGCGTCACGCGCAGCGGGTGCATTTGCAGGTTTGCCGAGGATGCGCTGGAACAGCCCGCCGCGGGCTTCCGCTTCGCCGCCATCCGCGGGTGTCGCGAGTCCGAGCATCTTGGCCAGCTTGTCCAGCTCGGCATCACGCGCAGCAGCGGGATCGGCGGCCACGGCAGCCCAAGCCTTGAGGACTTCGTCTATCTGACGACGCGCCTGCCCGCTGCGCTCGAGCAGACGTTCGAGGACGCCGGGACGCGCCCGGTCTTCACTCACGTGCACCAAGGCATCGGCGAGTTCGTCGGCCTGCCGCAACAGGCTTGTGGAACCACCACGCTTGGCGGCCTTGCGCAGGCGTTCGAGGTGAGGATCGAGGGCGGGGTCGAGACCGGAGACGGCCACGCACAGGCGCGTGACCAGACGGATCAGCTCTCGCTCGACCTCGTCGCGCGACTTGCCGTCGCGTTCGTGCTCATCGGCCAGCTTGAGAAAGCGTTCGCGCCAGTCCTCGGCCGATGACGACGTGTCGGTTTTCATGCCGCGAGCCGGACTCCTTCTGGCAAAGCGATTTCGACACAGATCGGCAGGTGATCGGACAACGCGTAATCGACCACCCGCGTACGGCGCACCTCGAGCGCGTGCGACACCAGGATGTGGTCGATGCGGCGCACCGGGCGCCAGCTCGGGAACGTGGCCTGGTCGCAGGTCGGTTCGGTGAGCCCGGACTTGCCGATGAATTCGCGTACCTCGGCACTGTCGCAGCCGGCATTCAGATCGCCCATGACGACGATGTGTTTGCGATGCCCGATCAGTTCGTGGATGTATTCGAGCTGACGCGCGCGCACGCGCCGGCTCAGCGCGAGATGCATGCTGCAGACAACCAGCGCATCGGGCCCCTCGCCGAACTCCAGCACCATTGCGCCGCGCCCGTTGCCGGGCGGCAAACGGTGATTGCTCACGCGCGTGGGCCGGATGCGGCTGAGAAAGCCGTTGCTGTGCTGGGCCAGCAGGCCCATGTTGCGATTGACCTGCCGGTACCAGTGCGGATAGCCGCTACGGTGGGCGAGGTATTCGGTCATGTCGACGAAGCCGCTGCGCAGGCTGCCGGAATCGACCTCCTGCAGACCGACGAGATCATAGCCATGCAACATCTCGGCGATCAGATTGAGATTGCGCAAGCGCTCGCGATTCGGCAGCAGGTGTTTCCACCCCTTGGTGACGTACTCGCGGTAGTGACGCGTGTCGATCCCGGCCTGGATGTTGTAGCTGAGCAGCTTCAACTCGCCACCGTCTGCGGCCGGCGAGAGGCTCTCAATGATTTCAGACTGGCTGCTCATGCCCGTCGTCGGGTCTCCGTCAGGGACTGCCTTGCGCGTTGCGTTG
>JAGRHA010000429.1 GCA_020445205.1 Gammaproteobacteria bacterium | reverse complement strand
GCATGGCTGGACCACCCCCTGGTACGATGGCTCGGGGGAGGAGGACCGCGGATGGGCCGAAGGTGTCGAGTCGCGCGCACGCTCAAAGCAAAGCGCGAATCTGCCTGGCCATGGTGCGTCTGCAAGACCCGATCTCTGTTTTAGTCGGCAACGCGCCGATCGGTGCCACGAGCCGCACTTTCGAGACAGTTCGCAGGGGCCCGGCAGACCGGTCTTCATCGCCCATACGAAAGGCCCTCGCGTGGCGCGCAAGGACATTGCGGTTGCCCACTCATAAGTCCACCCTCTAGTGGTCGTGAACCACCGGGAAACCCGGATCACTTCGGTGCGCCCCCACCGCGGCGGATCATCAGGGAGAAGCGAGCTGCGCGCGCAATCCAGTAAGATTCTGCCCTGACACACCGCGACCCGGAGCACACGCGAGCATGTTCCCCACGGTCCACTTTCACCTGGTCACACTGCCGTGACGACCGACAACACCCAACCGCTTTCGGGACGCGGCGGCAGCGACGGCCGTCGTGTGCTGGTTATCGGTCCACGTCGCGCCCTGATCGAACATCTGCGCGCACGTGGCATTGCCTTCAGTGTGTGGCGCGAGCACGCTGGCTTCGCGTTGGAGGATGCCGAACGGGTGCTGACGGCTCCCTTTTGGAACACGACGGAGAAGCTCAAGCGCACCATCAGCGGGGCGTTTGGCGATACGCGCTACACGCATGTCATCGCGGGCGCCGAAGGTGCCGTATACCCCGCCGCACTGGCGCGCAGGTTGCTCGGTGCCAGACTGTCCACCGCAACCACCGCGCTGCGTTGCCGTGACAAGCTGGCAATGAAGGAGTACCTGGCCGAGTTCGATATCCCGATGACCGACTTCATGGCCGAGTCGGTGGCCTGTTCGGCGGCCGATGTCTTCGCGCGCTTGGGTGCCCCGGTGGTGCGCAAGCGGCGCAAGTCGTCGGGAGGGCGGGAGCTGAGCTTCGTCGAGCGCGAGCAGGACCTGGTATTGCAGAAGGATCGCCGCAACATTCTCGAACGTTTCGTCTCGGCACCCGAGGCGAGCATCGAGTCGTACCTGAACGGCGGTGAGATCCAATTCGTCAACACCACCCGTTATGTCGAGAAACGTCACGTCAATTTCGTGCCGGCCGACTTCGACGAGGCGGTGCTGTCGACGATGCTCGCGTTGAACCGCCGTGTCCTCAAGGCGTTGAAGATCAACTGGGGGATCACCCACCTCGAGGTCTATCTGACCGAAGCCGGCCTGCTGTTCGGCGAGATTGCGTTACGTCCGCCGGGTGGCTACATCATGAATGCCCTGCATCATGCCTACGGCTTCGACCCGTGGGCGGCCTTCGTCGCCATGGAGCTCGACGAGCCGTTCACTTTCCCGCAGGCGCCCCGCGGATATGCGTGTGTCGAGGTATTGCATCCGGGCCGTGGCGTGGTCGCCGCGGTGCGCGGCGAGCAATTCGTGCGGGCGCATCCCGCGACGCGTGAATTCCGCCTCAAGGTCCGCCCGGGCGACGTGATCGGTGAGCGACAGGGCGCCGGGCAAGACGTCGGCTATCTGCTGTACGTCGGTCCATCGCCGCAAGCAAGACACGCGCTGCTGGATGCGTTCCGCGAGAACCTGTCGATCACGATGGACGGGACAGTTACGCAAACCCCTGCGGGGGCTTGAGCCCGGGTGACGCACGTTTCGAGTCTGCCGGCTTGTAGCGCCCATATGGGGTCGCGGGCCGTCCGGGCCGCACGCCGCACAAGGGTGGCAAGCCTATTGTGCCGCCGGTCGCCGGGCGTGAATCCAGAGGTTGCGGGGGGTGACGTCGCGCGGGCAGAAGCGGAACAACGAGACCTCGTAGCCCCGCTCCTCGAGGTACAGGCAGCGGTCGTAGGCCAGCCATAGTTCGAGTGGCCGCCGAAACAGCTGGCGCACCAGGTCCTCACGTGAGACTTGCGCGAACCGTTGGCGCCCGAGATGCTCCATGTAGGTGTAATCGATACCCTCTGGCAGCACGACCCCCTTCATCGACGCGGCCATTTCGCAGAAGCTGCGGAAATCCCCGCCCGTTTCGGACACCGACATCGACGGCAGCGGCAGGTAGTTGCGGTGACCGCAATGCCGGCGTAACAGGCTGTCGAAGCCCAGACGCCATTGCTGCAGTCGCGTACGGTTGCGACGCGCGTTGGGCGCGGCATTCACGGTTTCCTGTACCGCCAGCTTCAACGCCTCGTAGTCGAGAGACAGCTGCGTGGTTTGCCGCACGAACGCAGACAGTGGGCGGTAGGGGTTGTCGTCGGTCTGGTGATAACAGCAGGGTACGAGATCGATTTGTGCCACTTCGCCTGCACAGCAGCGGCGTAGCATGCTGACGTGCAGACGCCCGCAGGCGTGCAGTGCGATGTGACTTGAATCACCCGAGCAGAAGCGGGCAACACTCGGTGCGAGCACATCCTGCTGCACGAACCGGATCTTCGGTCCCTGGTCGGCGGCCATGCCGATTCCCTGTCCAATCAACGCCGGGTCTATCTCCAGCGCAATGACGTCGCGGCGGTCGCCGCGTTCGAGCAAGTGCCGACTCAGATGCCCCTTGCCGGCACACCATTCGACCAGTCGCCGTCCGTCGTCGTCCGCCTGTCGTTCATGCGCGATCACGAAGTGTTCGAGTTGCGCCCATTTGCGTGGCTTGATGCCGTCAGGTGCACGCGATGCGTGCGACGGTGAGAGGTCGTCGAGGAGAGGG
>JAGRHA010000428.1 GCA_020445205.1 Gammaproteobacteria bacterium | reverse complement strand
GCCGGGTGCCCGCCGTTCGTGCTCGGGCGCGTCTGCAGGCTGGCCCAGGGGCCGTTGCTTTCGTGCGAGATCAGTAGGTTATTGCGGACGAGCGCGAAGTCTGCGCCGCTGTAGGCATCGTAGGGTGCCGAGCCGGCGTACTCGCGCGGGTCGAATGCGTTGTCATCGACCAGTACCCACGCGTTCGTCGTGTCCTCGATGCGCTGGCCCATCTCGCCCGTGGCGAACACGTTGTGCTCGACCAGCGTCTTGCGGCTGATGTTCTTGATGCAGTGGCTTACCTTCTGCGGCCGCGAGACGTGGCAGCCTGACACGACAGACAATCCAGAATAGTCGAGATAGACGGTGTGACTGTTGGCGTCGCGCAGTTCCGAATCAATCAGGATCGTGCTGCCGAGGCGGCCATAGCGGCAGCCGACACCGCGGAACAGGGCGCGACCGCCGTTGCTGTGGATGAAGGCGTTACGCAGCAGTAGATCGCCGTGCGCCGATTGCGTGATGGCATTGCCAGCGAAACCGCTGATTTCCAGGTTTTCGATGTACATGCGCTTGCCGGCGCCGACGCTCATAAACAGGCCGGGGCTGCCGTACGGGCTGCCGACCGGGCGCTGGCCCTGGATGCGCGGCACGCCGTCATCGCCGGGGATGCCGTACAGCCATAGCTCGCGCCACGGTCCAGGCATGCGGTAGGTGATCTCGCGGTAATCGCCTGGCTCCAGGATGACCAGCACCTTCGCGTCTTTGGCCGCGTAGCCGAGGCGCTGGAATACATCGTCGCCGGGATCGACGGTGATGACCTGAAAGCCGATGGCGCTGCCGATATCAGCGACACGCGCGGCCAGGCTGCCGGCCGGGCCGAAAATCTGCAGCTCGTCCTCGACGGTCGGCGGCCGCAACTTCGGCGTGACGATCTCGTGGGCGTAATACTCGGTCATGCCACCACTACCGGCAGCATGCCAACCCACACATGCGGCAACCGCGCCTCGGTCGGCCGGCTGGCGACGGGCGGGTCGCCGCTGGTCTCGTCAGCCATGAAATCCAGCAGCACAGCCTCGGGCAGTGCACGCTCGACGATCTGCTCGGGCACATGCCGCATCTCGGTGCCGATGACCTCGCCCTGATCGTCGAGGATGTTGACCTCGGTCAAGATCGGGTCGCCCTGCTCGTCATATCGCAAATGGGCATGGGCGCTGCACAGCCCTTGCAGTTGCCACGGCAGAGAGAAGTAAGCGATCAGCGCGTCGATTTCCTGCGCCAGTGCCTCGCTGTCGGATTCGAGCAGCGCATGCGTAGTCTGCCGGTTGCTGTCGTTGATCCGGCTACCGGGGTGCGTGCCGGCATCTGGCCAACGGACGATCATGTCGGCAAGGACAGCCATGACAGCGTTACCGATCAGATAATCACCGGCCTCGTCCTGCTCGAAGACGTCCAGCCCAGCCGGGTGTTCGATCACGGCTTGCCAGAGCATTAGCGCACACTCCCGGTGACCTTCGGCGTCGTGGCCTTCGGCTTGGCCTTGTCGCGCTCTTTCTTCGCCCGTACCTTGGCCTTTTCAGCCTGCCGGCTGAGCTTTGCCGCTGCCTTGGCCTGCGTGGTGCGTGCGTCTGCTCGTATCTGCAGCACATCGGCCCACACCTGCGGATCGATCTTGCTCGGCTTGTCTTTGCACCTTGGCATTACGGCCGCTCCCCCGGTGCGTATTGGGTGACGCTGATGATGTTTCCATGCGGGACCAGATCGGAAAGATCAGTGCCGTCCCAATCGTCCGCAT
>JAGRHA010000427.1 GCA_020445205.1 Gammaproteobacteria bacterium | reverse complement strand
CTACCTGTCGAACTACTGCCGCGCGTGGCGAGACGTGCTCGACGACTTCCGTTACCACTCGATCGATCTCGAACCAGCCGGTGAGGAGCGCTTCGACGAGGTCATCGAACGCGTCGTACGCGTCCACTCCCTGCTCGCCGATTGTGACTACTATCTGGCATTGCCGAGCGAACGCATCGACACGGTGCGGGCGATTCTGGCGGCCAACGATGTCGATCCCAAGCAGGTGCGCATCACGGCGATGTCGCATCCGTGACAACCGCGGGGTGGCGGTTTGCGGTCAGTGCCGTCAGCCGACCACGTCGAGTTCGCGGCGGCGGAAAGCAACCCCCAGGTGGTCAGCCAATGCTTCACAGCGCGCGATGTCGACGCCGTCGAGACCATCGATCGCGGTTGCCGTGACGTCACCGATATAAGCCGGCGCCGCGGCGAGAAAATCGAGCATCGCGGCATACGAACCCGGCAAGGCCGGCGCACAGTGGCGCCGGTACACGGCTTCATCCTGCGCGTTCATCGACACCGACAGGCTGTCGATGCAATCCGCCATCTCCGGCAGCACGTTGCGCTTGTGCACGAGGTTGGCCAGGCCATCGGTATTGATGCGCACGCGGCCGCCGTTGTGCTTGATATGTCGCGCGGTATCGAGCAGCACCTGCAGGCGCAAAGTCGGCTCGCCAAAACCGCAGAACACCACCTCGCTGAATTGCCGCGGGTCGTCGACCGCGACCAGGATTTCGGCCTGGCTCGGGCGTTGCGCCAGCGTCAGGTCGAAATCGTGGACGCGGTGGCTGCCCAGCGTCTTCGGGCAGAAACGGCAGGCGAGGGTGCAGCGGTCGGTGATGTTGAGGTAAAGGCGGTCGCCGATGCGGTAACTGACGGTCTGTTCGGCCATGGTGCTGGGACTTCGCGGGCTGTGGCAGTGCGACCTTAACGCCGTCGCCGGGTTTGGCTGTTGACGGCGATCAAGGCTGCCGGAGGCGATCGCCACGGGCGTCCCGCGGGACGCCGCGCGACCGCGTCGGCCGGTTAAGGTGCCGACAGATGATGCAGCGCAGGAATTCTCAATTTCGATATTTACTGATATACGGATTCGCCCTATCATTTCCCAGTATTGCGAATCATTATCAATTTTGGCGATGACCTTGGCGGAAGCTTTCCCCCTCAATGAACTGGCGGTCGGCCAGCGCATGCGACTCGTGCGGGTCGCCGGTGGACAGCGCCTCAAACGCCGCCTGCTGGCACTCGGGCTCAACATTGGTGGGGAGATCGAGATCGTGCAACGCCGTGGTGGTGGCGTCGTTCTCGCCCGTGGCAGCAACCGGGTGGCGATCGGTGCCGGTATTGCGCAGCGCCTGTTCGGCGAGGTACTCGACTGATGGCCGGTTGCTGTGATTCGGGTGACGAGCCGGGTACCGAAGCGACACGCTTGCGCACCCCGGCGGCATTGACGGTCGCCGTCGCCGGCAACCCCAATTGTGGCAAGTCGGCGCTGTTCAACCTGCTCACCGGTATCCGCCAGAAGACCGGCAACTGGCCGGGCGTCACGGTCGAACGCAAATCGGGCCGTAGCGTCATCGATGAGCGTGAGGCCAGTATCGTCGATCTGCCCGGCATCTATTCGTTCGATGCCACATCCCTCGACGAACTCGTGACGCGCGACTATCTGTTGTCACGCGATGCCGACCTCGTGGTCAATGTCGTCGATGCCGCGAACCTCGAGCGCAATCTCTACTTCACCGTTCAGCTGCTCGAGATGGGCGTGCCGCTAGTCGTTGCGCTCAACATGATGGACGTCGCCCGCAAGCGCGGCGTCGAGATCGATGTCAACGAGCTGTCGCGCCTGCTGGGCTGTCCCGTGGTGCCGATCGTCGCCACCACGGGTGAAGGTCTCAGCGAACTCAAGGCGCGCATACTCGCCGTCGCCGATGCGCGGCAGGCGCCGGGTTTCCCGCTCGCGCTCGACGAGTCCGTCGAACAGGCCGTGCTGCGCCTCATGCCCTTGCTGCAAGGCGAGGACGATGCCAACCGCCGCTGGCTGGCGCTGAAGCTGCTCGAAGGTGACAGCGACAAGGGTTACGGCGAGGCCGTCGAGGCCGCGGCCGACGAGGTGCGCGGTTGGGTCGAGGAGCGCTATGGACAGGACGTCGGTCTGGCGATCGCCGACAGCCGCTACACCCATGCGCACGCGCTGTATCGCGCTGCCGTGCGCAACAATCACAGCGGCCAGCGCACGCTCAGTGACCGAATCGATTCCCTGGTCCTCGGCCGCTGGACGGGCATACCGCTGTTCCTCGCCGTGATGTATCTGATGTTCCTGTTCACGATCAACGTCGGCGGTGCATTCATCGACTTCTTCGACGGTGTGGCGGGCGCGCTGTTCGTCGACGGCTTCGGCGAGCTCATCAGCACGCTCGGGCTGCCCGACTGGCTGCGTGTGATGCTCGCCGATGGCGCCGGTGCCGGCCTGCAGGTCGTCGCCACCTTCATCCCGATCATCGCCGCGCTGTATCTGTTCCTGTCGGTGCTCGAGGATTCGGGCTACATGGCACGTGCGGCATTCGTCATGGACCGCGCGATGCGTGCGATCGGCCTGCCCGGCAAGGCCTTCGTGCCACTCATCGTCGGTTTCGGTTGCAATGTGCCGGCGATCATGGCCACGCGCACGCTGGACAACGAGCGCGAACGCAAGCTCACCATCCTCATGAATCCGTTCATGTCCTGTGGCGCACGGCTGCCCGTGTACGCGCTGTTCGCAGCGGCCTTCTTCCCGACCTCGGGGCAGAACGTGGTGTTCGCCCTGTATCTGACGGGTATCGTCGTCGCGATCCTGACCGGGCTGGCGATGAAGAAATCGCTGCTCCCGGGAGCGAGCAGCGGGTTCATGATGGAACTGCCGCCCTACCATATGCCGACACTACGCGGCGTGTTGCTGCGTGCCTGGGACCGCGTGCGCCTGTTCGTCAAAGAGGCAGGCCAGGTCATCGTGCTCATGGTGATCGCACTGAACCTGCTCAATTCGCTCGGCACCGACGGCTCGTTCGGCAACGAAGACAGCGAACATTCCGTGCTCAGCGCTGCTGCACGTGCCGTGACGCCGGTCTTCGCGCCGCTCGGGTTGCGCGAGGAAAACTGGCCCGCCGTGGTTGGTATCTTCTCAGGCGTGCTGGCCAAAGAAGTCGTGGTCGGCACCCTGGACAACCTGTATACGCGGGTCGGCAATGCCGATGCCCCCGCCGTACCTGATGAACCGTTCGATCTCGGCGCGGCACTGCGCGATGCCGCTGCCACCGTACCGGCCAATCTCGCCGAGCTGTCGTCGGCGGTCCTCGATCCGCTCGGGATCGGTACGGTCAGCGATACCGATGCCGCGGCACACGGCGTCAACGAGACCGTCTTCGGCGCCATGCATGCACGTTTCGACGGTCAGGTCGGCGCGTTCGCCTACCTGCTGTTCGTGTTGCTGTATTTTCCCTGCGTTGCGACCATCGGCGCGATCCGGCGCGAGACCGGTAGCGCGTGGGCCGCGTTCGTCGCCAGCTGGTCGACGGGCATCGCCTTCTTTACGGCGACCGTGTACTACCAGGCGGCCACCTATGCGGCACATCCGCAGCGATCACTCATGTGGATCATCGGCCTCGGCGCACTGTTGTTGATGGCCATCGTCGGACTGCGCTGGTGGGCACAGCGTGGCGGACGCCGCATCCAGGAACCGGACTGGGCCGAGACGTGATCCTGCAGCAGGTATTGCACTTCATCGAATCACGCGACACGGCGAGTCTCGGCGAGATTGCCGCGGCCGTCGATGCCTCGCCCGACGCCGTGCGCAGCATGCTGGCGACGCTGCAGCGCAAGGGCCTGGTTCACCGCTACGAGGCCGTCGCCGGTTGCGGCAGCAGCTGCACGCAGTGTGCCCAGGGCGAGATCGAACTCTATCGCTGTGGGCCGGCACCCGTGTTGTCGGCGTCGGCCGCATCGTGTGCACGTGCGCGTTGAATCGGCACGTGCCAGCCAGCGCGCGTGGTTGGTGAACCGTATCGCGGCGTGCGACCCGGGTATGCCCACCGAGGCCGGATGCGACAGTTGCGGCTTGACGGTCGTCAAGGCCCGGCGGCGTCGCGGCCGCTCAAATGCGGGTAGCTCATGCACACGCCGCATATGCAGGAGACCATGATGCGATATCCACTCAAGGGCCTTGTGTTCGGATGGCTGGCAGCTGCAGTGACGGTGCACGCGGCCACGTCGAGCGTGGCCGTGGACAAGGTCGGTATCGAAGACGCGGATACGCTGCTGGTCGATGTCGCGGGCACGGCGTACCGTATCCAGTTGCCCGACATCGACGCCCCCGAGAGCGTGCCCAATCCGAAGCTGCAGCGTGATGTCGAGCGCACCGGCCTCAGCACGGAGGCGCTCACGGCACTCGGTCGTGCCGCGGATGCCGCAGTCGAGGCCATGCTGAGCGCTGGCTCCGGCCATCGCCTGCAGTTTGATCCGCAGGTGCGCGACAAGTACGGACGCACCCCGGGCGACCTGTTACTCAGCGACGGTTCGAGGTTGAGCATGCAACTCGTTGAACAGGGTTACGCCATTCCTCTGCCTGTCGCGGATGCATCGCGACGTGACGCCCTCGATGCGGCGATGCACGCGGCACGCGCTGCGGGTCGCGGCCTGTGGGGTGCCGACAGCGCCAACTTCAATGCCTGGGCGGGCAGGGTACCGTAAACCGGGTCGAAGCCGGATCCGCAATGCCCGCTGCGCGTCGCATCTGCGCGTGGCGGACGACGTGCTCACCGAGTGTCTAGCAGCGTGCGCGACAAGTGACTGCGGTGCAGGCAGCGGGCCCTGTCATAGGCGATCGCTTCGAGGTCGTCGGCGTCGCGCGCGCAACTGTGCGGGAGCATCCGCGTAGTCGCGATGTGATTGCAGAACGCATGCGACACCCACTGGTCACGGCCGTAGGACGATTTATACCGACGACATGCTCAAGGTGACCCGGCCAGTTCCTTGCCGTTCAGGGCATGCAGAAACGCCACGATGTCGTCGACCTCATCGTCCTTGAGCGCCGTCGCCAGCTGGATACGCGCCATGATGCGCACCACCTCGCCAAGATCCGTGCCCGATCCATCGTGAAACCAGGGCCCGGTGAGCGCGACGTTGCGCAACTGCGAGACCTTGAACACCATGCGGTCTTCCTCGTTCTTGGTGACCTCGTAGCGGCCCTGGTCGGCAGTGTTGTGGAAGGGTGCTTCGACCCCGAGCTTCTCGTGCAGCGTTCCGCCGATCAGCGGGCCGTCGTGGCAACGCACGCAGTTGACCTTCATGAAGGCCGCGAGCCCGCGCTGTTCCTGCGCACTCAGCGCGTTCCCGTCACCACGCAGGAAATCATCGAAACGCGATTCGCTGCGCAAGGTGCGTTCGAAGGCTGCGATGGCCTCGCGCAGATTGGCGTAACTCAGCGCCGGTTGTGCGTCGGGAAACGCCTTGGTGAACGCGTCCTGGTACTCCGGGATCGCGGCGAGCTTGTCGACGACGGTCTGTTCGTCGGGCATGCCCATCTCGATCGGATTCAGAATCGGTTGCCCGGCCTGGTCGGCGAGGTCGCTCGCGCGGCCATCCCAAAACTGGGTTTTCTGCCAACCGGCGTTGATTACGGTCGGCGAATTGCGTGTGCCGGTCTGGCCCTCGGCACCTGGTGAGGTCGGCAGATTGTCGACACCGGCTGCGCCGTTCTCGATGCGATGACAGCTCACGCATGCCTGCGCATCGTTGCGCGACAGGCGTTTGTCGAAGTACAGCTGTTTGCCCAGCGCGACGCGCTCGGCGGTGTCGTTCTCACCACCGGGCATCGTTGCCGGCAGCGGGGCGAAATAGCGCGACGCCTTGCGGATCAGACGGTCGCTCGGGTCGGCGATCACCGCACCCGCGGCCAGCAGACCGCCGAGGGCGAACAGGTAGATGTTGCGACATGACATGGCGGTACTCCAGAGCATGTATGTGGTCGTTTGCGGTGCGTGTTCAGTCGAACAATTGCCTGCGCATGTCGCTCAGCAAGCGGTGGGTGCCGTGACAGCGTGCACAGACTGCGACGGCGGCTTCGCCGAGTAGTCGGCCGCTGCGCTTGCCGTCGGCGGCCGTCAGCGACTGGGCGAGTTGGTCGAAGGTCTGTTCGGTCTCGGCACCGAGGATGCGCTCGCGCGGTGCCGCGTCGTCGTGACAGGACGCGCAGCCTTTGCCGAGCATGCCGAGTTGTTCACGCAACGCGTCGAGTGAGCGTGTGGCTTCGGACCAGCGCTCGTCGTCACTCGCGATACGGATGCGATTGAGTGTCGTCGACAGCAGCGCCATGTGTTCGTCGTAGTCCCGCTCGCTGCCATCATCGAGCACGACACGTTGCTCGCGGAAATCCGGCCAGCGGAACTTGAGTGCGGTCAGTGCCTGATACTGGCGGTGGCAGCTGCGGCAGTCGCGTGTGACCTCGTCGCTGGCACGCAGTGCCGCATCGAAGTCGCGTGCGGCGGTCTTTTCGATCAGCGCATCGATCGACGCCATGTCGTATTCGTCCCGCCATTCAGGAACCATCTCTGGCATGCGTGCGTAGTGCTCGGCGAGGCGATTGGCCCATTTCAGCGCATGTTCGCCGTCTTCCTGTTGCAGGTATTCACGCGTGGCCTGCAGTTCGCGTCGCATGGCGAACATCGTATGCAACCATACCTGGCGCTTGTTGGCCGGCTTGTACCATTGAGCGAGCGAGTCCGGCAGCGTGATATCGGCGGCCATTGCGGGCAGCGCCGCGGCGGCCAGGATCAGCAGGGTCACAAACCCTGCGAGCGGGCGGTGCGGTCGCCTATTCGACGACATGAACGACGCCTTGCATGCCATGGGACTTCCAGTGCGGTTCGCAGATGTAAGGGAATTCGCCGGCCGTTTCGAACACGCGCTCGCGGCTCTCGCCGGGGAAGAAGTAATCACCGGTCGGGTCGCCGAGCTGCTCGAAATACACGCTGTGGTACTGGCGTTTCTCTCGGTTCTCCCAGCGCACCTTGGTGCCCGGTTTGATCGTGATTTCAGCGGGTACGAAGGCGTAGGCCTCGACGGCGACGACGACCGTGTCCTCGGCCGCTGCAACGAGCGGAAAGGCGGCGATGGTGATGGCGAATACGGTGGGTACGAGTCTGGAAATCATGCTGAGCTCCTCGATAATCCGTCATTGTCGTATCGATTTTGATCCCTCGTACAGGTCGTCGTTCAGTCGGCGTCTGCCGTCGGCTTCTCATCATACGGAAAGGCACGCCGGTAGAGCGCGAAGCTGGCGTACGACATCACCGGCAACGTCAGCAGAAGCATGGGCAAAACGATCACCGAGAAGACGATGACGCTGCCGAGTACGACGCCCCACACCAGGCACACGAGAAAGTTGCCGATCACGGCGTGTGCGCTGGCGCTGACTGCCTGCACGAGTGTCGCGCGTCGTTCATAGACCAGTGGCACCGAAAACGCCGAGATCGTAAAGATCATGTAGGCCAGCAGCGACCCCATGAGCGAGCCCCACAGCAGGAACGACAGCAGGTCGTCGCGCTGTGTGTCGAGCCAGTCGAGACCGTAGTCCATGGCGGTGCCACCGAGCGTGAAGCTGTAGAGCACGCCGGCGTCGGTTATCCAGATCAGAAACAGGAAAGCACACACCAGTGCCAGCAGCCACAGCGACCGCGGCGCGCGCGCGAACGCGGCGAACGCGTCGGCGAGTTTCGGTGCCGCCGGATACTCCGTGATGCGTGCCATTTCGAAGTAGCCCGTGAGCAGGATCGGGCCGATGAGCATGAAGCCACCGGCGAACGGCAACACCAGCGGCGACAGGCCAAGTGCCAGGATCGACGCGATGAGGATCAGGCCGACCGCACTGAACACGGCGGCGTACGCCATGCTCACGCCGCGTGTGGCGCGTGCGAGTGCAGCGCCTTCGCGTAGCGACGCGGCAATGTCGCCGAAAGTCAGGCGGGTGGGGGAGAGCGCAGCGTGATTCACGCTGCGCCCGGCGTCAGTCCGACGTCAGCTGCACGGCTGTGGGCACTGCACGTCGCCGCAGCGGACGCACCGCGGCGACAGTTGCACTTGCCGACATCATTGTGCGGACGCATTGACTTCGGCCGTGTCGTTGTCGAGCGCGAGCTTGTAACCCAACGACACGTGATGGAAACGGGCGTTCGTGTAGTCGTCGTGGATGGCGAAGCCAAAGTTGTACACCTTGCCCGGTTCGATGCTCAGGTCGCCCGGCTGGTCGGACGTGAGCTTGCGCTTGATCGTCACGCTCCAGTAGCCGGCATCGTTGGCGATCGACGCGTCGAAGCCCTGGCCACCTTTCATCATGCGCTCGGCGAGCACGAAGCCATCTTCGGTCGAACCGTCGCTGCTGTTGACGCGCAGCAGATCCATGAACTGGCCATTGGCGAGTTCGGCCTCGATCGCAGCAGCATCCTTGAGCTTGTCCCAGCCGCCCAACGCCTTGCCGCGACGACCTTTCTCTTCGATCTCGGTGCGCGATGCG
>JAGRHA010000426.1 GCA_020445205.1 Gammaproteobacteria bacterium | reverse complement strand
TGGTCGATTTTCGCCACAACCGCCACCATCGTGCAGAGCGTGGCCAGAATGGCATGGGCCGGCAGATGACGGGGCGCAAAGGGGATAGTCTGGTCATCCGAGTGCCGGTTGGCACGCGTGTTCACGACGCCGACACCGAAGAGTTCATTGGCGAAGTCATGGCGCACGGTGAGGAGCTGCTCGTGGCACGCGGCGGCATCCACGGGCTCGGCAACATTCATTTCAAGAGCAGCACCAACCGGGCGCCGCGCCAGTCGACTCATGGCACGCCGGGTGAACGTCGCACCTTGCACCTCGAGCTCGTGCTGCTCGCCGATGTCGGCCTGCTCGGTCTGCCCAATGCCGGCAAGTCGAGTCTGATCAGCGCCGTTTCCAGTGCCCGCCCCAAGGTTGCCGACTATCCGTTCACCACGCTGTATCCCAACCTCGGTGTGGTGCGCGCCGGTGCCGGGCGCAGCTTTGTGATCGCCGATATCCCGGGTGTCATCGAAGGTGCGGCCGAAGGTGCAGGGCTCGGCATCCAATTCCTCAAGCACCTGTCGCGCACGCGCTTGCTGCTGCATCTGGTAGACATCGCGCCGATCGACGAGCTCCATCCCGCCGACGCGGTCAGGACCATCCTCGCCGAGGTCGAGAAATTCGGCCGCGACCTGGCCGATCGCGAGCGTTGGTTGGTACTGACCAAACGCGACCTGCTCGACGACGAGTCCTTCGAACAGCGGCGCCAGTCGCTGCTGCACGCGCTGGGCTGGCAGGGGCCGACCTTCGCCGTTTCGTCGGTGACCCGGCGCGGCCTCGATGAGCTGGTCGCCGCACTGGCGGCGCGTCTCGAAGAACTGCGCCGCGACGATGTGCCGCCGTCGTCTGACGACGAGCCCTACGATCCGGTGAACGCATGAGCGAACGTGAGCGCAATTCCGTGACGCATACGCGGCGCTGGGTGGTGAAGATCGGCAGCGCGCTGATCACGGCGGACGGTAAGGGATTGGACCGTGAAAGACTGCGCGAGTGGGTCGATCAGATCGCGGATCTCATCGCCGATGGCGTCGAGGTGGTGGTCGTATCTTCCGGTGCGGTCGCCGAGGGTATGACGCGCATGGGCTGGACGCGTCGTCCCAGTGCACTGCACGATCTGCAGGCGGCCGCTGCAATCGGCCAGATGGGGCTGGTGCAGGCCTGGGAGAGTTGCTTCCAGCGTCGTGGCCTGCACACGGCGCAGGTGCTGCTGACGCATGACGACCTGTCGGACCGGCGCCGTTACCTCAATGCCCGCAGCACGCTGCGCGCGCTGGTCGAGCTCGGTGTCGTGCCGGTCGTCAACGAGAACGATGCGGTCGCCAACGAGGAACTCAAGCTCGGCGACAACGATACGCTTGCAGCGCTCGTCGCCAACCTTATCGAGGCGGATCTTCTCGTTCTGCTCACTGACCAGCAGGGGTTGTACGAGGCAGATCCCCGCTCGAACCCCGAAGCCAAGTTGGTCGCACAGGCGCTAGCCGGTGATCGCGAGCTGGATGCCATGGCCGGTGACGGTGGCACGCTGGGCCGCGGCGGCATGCAGACCAAGCTGCGCGCCGCGCGCCTGGCCGCACGATCGGGGGCTGCGACGGCGATCGCGTATGGTCGCGCCGATGCGGTATTGCGGCGGTTACACGCCGGCGATGACATTGGCACCTTGTTGACCGCGTCGCAGGGGCGCGATGCCGCACGCAAGCGCTGGCTGGCCGGACAACTGCAGGTCAAGGGTCGTCTCGTGCTCGATGCCGGGGCCGTGCGCGTGTTGCGCGATTCGGGACGCAGCCTGCTGGCTGTCGGGGTGCGCGACGTCATCGGCAACTTCCGCCGTGGCGAGATGGTGGCCTGTGTCGATGAGCACGGCAGCGAATGTGCGCGTGGTCTGGTCAACTACGGTGCCGACGAGGCGCGACGCATCATGGGGCGTCCATCGGCGGAGATCGCGGCGATTCTGGGTTACCTCGACGAAGAGGAGCTCATCCACCGCGACAACCTGGTGCTTGTCTGACCCGTTCTTCCGGCAAAGAAAAACCCTGGGTGTTTCCATTCACCCAGGGTTAGTGTCGTCAGGCTTGGTTGGCAAACTCTGTGGTCCCTGCGGCGCCTCCTGGCGCGACGGTCATCCCTGGAGTCCTTTCTGACGACGACTTTAATCTTGCACTGAGTTGGCCGTAACGAGAACAACCTCGATCGACAGCTTGTGTAGGAATTTTCCTACAAAGGGTGAGGTCATCTGCGCCAACAAAAAAACCGGTCGCAAGCGACCGGTTTTTTCTCGCTGCCGCCAGATCGGCGCTGATTAAAGCGCGCGGATCTTGGCGTTGAGGCGGCTCTTGTGGCGCGCAGCTTTATTCTTGTGGATCAGGCCCTTGGTTGCGTAGCTGTCGAGCAGCGGTGCGGCGACCTTGAGTGCGTTTTCGGCGGCAGCCTTGTCACCGGCCTGAATGGCGGCATCGACCTTCTTGAGCTCGGTGCGCATTTTGCTGCGGCGACCGGCATTGTGCTGGCGGTGCTTTTCTGCCTGGAGCGCGCGCTTGCGTGCTTGTGCTGAGTTGGCCAATTCAGGTCTCCTGATACATCGGCGTTTCGAAAGACGCGGGATTATCCTTGCGCGACCAATGCCTGTCAAGTCGTGCGGATGCCATCTTACCCGCTCGCGCTCCCCGCTATAATCGCCGCTTTCCGGAGGACCGCAAGCTGTCTCTGTTCAAATCCCTTTCGACCGTCGGCGGTCACACGCTGCTGTCGCGCATCCTCGGTTTCGTCCGCGACCTGGTACTCGCGCAGGTTTTCGGGGCCAACGCCTTCACCGACGCCTTCTTCGTCGCGTTCAAGATCCCCAATTTCCTGCGTCGCCTGTTTGCCGAGGGCGCATTCGCCACGGCGTTCGTCCCGGTGTTGACCGAATATCGGACCACACGCGATCACAGGGAACTGAAGGAATTTGTCGATCACGTCGCCGGTAGCCTGGGCCTGGTCACGCTCGTCGTATCGTTGCTCGGTGTGATCGCGGCGCCGCTGTTCGTGTCCATGTTCGCCTTCGGCTGGGTACTCGACGCGGAGACGCAAAAGCTCGCGTTGGCGGCGGAAATGTTGCGTCTGACGTTTCCTTATCTGTTCTTCATATCGTTGACGGCGTTCGCCGGCGGCGTACTCAACGCCCACGATCGCTTTGCGGTGCCGGCGTTCACCCCGGTCCTGCTCAACCTCTGCCTGATCGCGGCGGCGCTGTGGCTCGCGCCGGCCATGGACGGCAGCGTGGTGGCACTCGCCTGGGGGGTGTTCGTCGCCGGCATCACCCAATTCACCTTCCAGTTGCCGTTTCTTGCGCAGGTCAAATTGCTGCCGCGGCCGCGTCCCGGATTCCACGACCCCGGCGTGCGCCGCGTTCTCGTGTTGATGGTGCCAGCGCTGTTTGCCGTATCGGTCACCCAGATCAACCTGCTGCTCGACACCATGTTGGCGTCGTTCCTGGCATCGGGCAGCATTTCCTGGCTGTACTATTCCGACCGCCTGATGGAATTCCCACTCGGCATCCTCGGTGTCGCCCTGTCGACGGTCATCCTGCCGCGCCTCTCACGCCGTCAGGCCCAGGGTCGCTCCGCGCAGTTCAGTCAGACCCTCGACTGGGGTGTGCGCATGACCGTGATGTTCGGCTTACCTGCAGCCGTGGGGCTGATGCTGCTTGCGGGGCCGATCATGGCAACGCTGTTTCAGTCTGGCGAGTTTGATGCCACCGACGTCGCCATGGCACGCCGCAGCCTGATGGCCTACGCATTGGGGTTGCAGGCGTTTCTTTTGATCAAGGTGACGGCGCCGGGATACTACGCGCGCCAGGACACGCGCACGCCGGTACGCATCGGTATGATCGCGATGGGCGTGAACATGGCATTCAATCTGGCGCTGATCGTCCCTCTGCAGCATGCGGGCCTGGCGCTGGCGACGAGCCTCGCGGCTTACGTCAACGCCTATCTGCTGTTTCGCGGCCTGCGACGTGCCGACGTCTTCCATCCCGCGCCGGGGTGGGGGGCACTGTTGGCGCGCGTGGGCGCCGCCGTTGTCGCCATGGGCATGGTGCTGCAATGGTTGTCACCCGATCTTGCATGGTGGGTGTCGGCCGCGCGTGTCGATCGGGCCGTGTGGCTGATCGGGCTGATCGTGGCGGCCGGCGTGGTGTATTTCAGCGGGTTGTTCGTTGCCGGTATCCGGCTGCACGATCTGCGCGAAGGCAGGGGGCATTGATGCCGGGTTTGTTGTGGCTGAGCGTAGTGGTGCTGGTACTGGACCAGGCGACCAAATTCTGGATCCTGGCGACGTTCCATGAGTACGAGGTGCTCACGGTGTTGCCTGTGTTCAATCTCACGCTGGTCTACAACACGGGGGCGGCGTTCAGCTTCCTCAGCGACGCAGGTGGCTGGCAGCGCTGGTTTTTCATCGGCCTTGGCACGCTCGTGTCGATCATTATGGTGGTTTGGCTGCTGCGGCTGCGGTCCGGTGAACGACTGGTCGGCGTCGGCCTGGCCATGGTGATCGGCGGTGCCGTGGGTAACATCATCGACCGCTTGTGGCTGGGTAAGGTGGTCGATTTTCTGCAGTGGCATTGGCATGACGCGTACTTCCCCTCGTTCAATGTCGCCGACAGCGCGATCACGCTCGGGGTCGCATTGCTACTGCTCGATGGCCTGCGTGGGGCGCGCACTGAGTAGGAGATAAATTCCTCAGATAATTCGTACACGCGCGTCAGCGGATCGGGACTGCGGGCGGGATTACGGGGCGACGATAATCTCCACACCACCTTCAGGGACGAAGTGCGCGTACAGGGACGTACCGGTTGACAGGATGTCGCAGAGATCCAGGACGGATCGACACGAGGCCTCGGTGGCAATACCCGGCAACAAGGACTGTTGCCGGGTATTTTTATCTGCGCGTTCGTCAGCTTGCGGTTATGTCCTGCTGCCTGCTCGCTATATAATGAGCAGCTTACGTTCAACGCGACGGTCCCAAGCCCGTGTTACTCATCCGCGGTCTGCACAACCTGCGTGCCGAGCACCGCGACTGTGTCGCCACGATCGGCAACTTCGACGGCGTCCACCTCGGCCACCAGGCAGTGCTCGCGGCGCTGAAGTCTCGTGCGCGTGCTGCGGGGCTGCCTTCGCTCGTGATCGTCTTCGAACCCCAACCGCTGGAGTTTTTCCGCCCCGAGCAGGCCCCGGCTCGGTTGACACGGTTGCGTGAAAAGCTCGAAGCCATCGCCGCGTGCGGTATCGACCGGGTGCTGCTGATCCGCTTCGATGCCCGCTTCGCGGCCATTGAGCCGCAGGCGTTCGTGCGTGAGGTGCTGATCGACGGGCTGGGAATCCGCCACCTCTATGTCGGCGATGATTTTCGCTTCGGTCGTCAGCGCCAAGGGGATTTCGCGATGCTCGCACGCATGGGCGCCGAGCACGGATTCGGTGTCGAGAGTCTCGCGACCGTCGCCGACGACGGCGAGCGGATCAGCAGTACGCGTATCCGCGAAGCCCTGGAGCAGGGCGATCTCGATCATGCCGCGCGCTGCCTCGGGCGCCGTTATCGCATTGCCGGGCGTGTCGCGCATGGCAACAAGCGTGGTCGAACGATCGGTTTTCCGACCATGAATGTCGGCCTGTTGCGGCGCTCGACGCCGTTGCGCGGCGTCTATGCCGTGCAGGTGCATTGCCTCGAAATGCGGCCCTTGTTGGGTGTCGCCAACCTCGGCAACCGTCCGACCCTGGCGGGCGATGACCGCTTCTTGCTCGAGGTACATCTTTTGGACTGGGCCGGCGACGCATACGGTCGGCATGTCGAGGTGGACTTCGTCGCCCGCATCCGCGATGAGCGCCGCTTCGAGTCGTTCGACGCCTTGCGCGAACAGATCCAGCGGGATGTCCGCGAGGCACGCGCCATGCACGGTCTCGATGCCGTCGTGCACGGTGCATCACATTGATTTGCTATTAATTTATTGTCGGGTCTCTATCCGTGAGCAACAACTACAAGGACACCCTGAACCTTCCCAAGACCGACTTCCCGATGAAGGGCAACCTCGCCCAGCGGGAGCCGGACATGCTCAAGCGTTGGGAGCAGGAAGGGCTATACGCCAAAGTCCGCGCCGCCTGTGCGGGGCGTGACAAATTCGTCCTGCATGACGGTCCGCCTTACGCAAATGGCGAGATCCATATCGGTCATGCGGTCAACAAGGTGCTCAAGGACATCATCGTCAAGGGACGCACACTGGCCGGATTCGATGCCCCGTACGTCCCCGGTTGGGACTGTCACGGCTTGCCCATCGAGCTGCAGGTCGAAAAGAAGGTCGGCAAACCCGGGCAGAAAGTCAGCGCCGGGGCGTTCCGCCAGGCCTGCCGCGATTTCGCGATGCAGCAGGTCGAGCGTCAGCGTGTCGATTTTCAGCGTCTCGGTGTGCTGGGTGATTGGGACGATCCTTATCTGACGATGAATTTCGGCCAGGAGGCGGACATCATCCGTTCGCTGGGCCGCATCGCCGCGCAGTGCCACATCAGCAAGGGATCCAAACCCGTGCATTGGTGCACCGATTGCGGCTCGGCGCTCGCCGAGGCCGAGGTCGAGTACCAGGACAAGCAGTCGTTCGCGATCGACGTGCGCTTCAAGGCCGTCGAGCAGGAGGCGTTCGCGGCCAACTTCGATGCCGTTGACGGTGGCCCCGGCCACGGCATCATCGCGGTCGTGATCTGGACCACGACGCCGTGGACGCTGCCGGCCAACCAGGGTGTCGCACTGAACCCCGACCTCGACTATGTGCTGGTGCAGCTTGGCGACGAGCGTCTCGTGGTCGCCGAGGGCATGCTCGACGACGCCATGCGGCGATGGGGCATCGACGACTATCGCGTTGTTGGCCGTGCGCGCGGCAGCGTGTTTGATCGCCAGCTGTTGCAGCATCCGTTCTATCACCGCGAGGTGCCCGTCGTGCTCGGCGACCATGTCACGCTCGACGCCGGCACCGGTGCGGTACACACGGCGCCCGGCCACGGTATGGAGGACTATGTCGTCGGTCAGCGCTATGGCTTGCCGGTCGACAACCCGGTCGGCGGCAACGGCTGTTTTCTACCCGGTACCCCATTGTTCGAGGGTGAGCACGTGTTCAAGGCCAACGAACGCGTGATCGAGGTACTCTAGCAGCGCGGTGCGCTGGTCAAGTCGGCCAAGTTCAGCCACAGCTACCCGGTGTGCTGGCGCCACAAGACGCCGATCATCTTCCGTGCCACGCCGCAGTGGTTCATTTCGATGGAGCAGAAAGGGCTGCGTGAAACGGCGTTGGCCGAGATCCAGCAGGTCGCCTGGACGCCGGACTGGGGCCAGGCGCGCATCGAGGGCATGATCGAGAACCGTCCCGACTGGTGTATCTCACGCCAGCGTACCTGGGGCGTGCCGATCGCGTTCTTCATTCACAAAGAGACAGGTGAGCTGCACCCCGACACGACGGGTCTCATCGAACAGGTCGCGCAGCGTGTCGAGCGGCAGGGCATCCAGGCCTGGTTCGATCTCGAACCCGAGGACCTGCTCGGCGACGAGGCGCAACACTACGACAAGGTCGCCGACACACTCGACGTGTGGTTCGACTCGGGAGTCACGCATGCCTGCGTGCTCGATCCGCGGCCCGAACTCGTGCGCCCGGCAGATTTGTACCTCGAGGGTTCCGACCAGCACCGTGGCTGGTTCCAGTCGTCGCTGTTGAGTTCCGTGGCGATGACCGGCAAGGCGCCTTACAAGGGCGTGTTGACGCATGGCTTCACGGTCGACGCCGATGGCAAGAAGATGTCGAAGTCACTCGGCAACGTGGTATCGCCGCAGCAGGTCATGAAGACACTGGGCGCCGACATCATCCGCCTGTGGGTGGCCGCGACCGACTACCGCGGTGAGATGTCGGTATCGGACGAGATCCTCAAGCGTACGGCCGATGCCTATCGTCGCATCCGTAACACAGTGCGGTTCCTGCTCGCCAACCTCGAGGGCTTCGACCCGGCGCAGCATGCCGTCGCCGCCGCCGACATGATCGCGCTCGATCGTTGGGCCGTCGGGCGTGCGCACGCATTGCAGCAGGAAATCGCGCGCGCCTACGACGACTACAACTTCCACCTCATCTACCAGAAGCTGCTGAACTTCTGCTCAGTCGACATGAGCAGCTTCTATCTCGATGTGATCAAGGATCGTCAGTACACCACGCAGGCCGACAGTCTGCCGCGGCGCTCGTGTCAGACGGCGATGTTCCACATCGTCGAAGCCATGGTGCGGTGGATGGCGCCGGTACTGAGTTTCACCGCCGACGAGATCTGGGGCTTCATGCCGGGTGAGCGCGCCGAGTCGGTATTCATGGTGACCTGGTACGACGGTCTGTTCGCGGCCGACGCGGGACCGCTCGACAATGCCGCGTGGTCTCAGGTCATCAAGGTCAAGACCGCTGTCGCCAAGCAGCTCGAGGGTATGCGCAAAGAGGGCGTGATCGGTTCGTCGCTCGATGCCGAGGTTACCCTGTATTGCGACGAGCGCCTGCTTGCCGTGTTGCAGCCGCTCGGTGATGAGTTGCGCTTCGCTTTGATCACCTCGTATGCCACGGTCGCCGCCCTTGCCGATGCGCCTGCATCCGCAGCCGGTACCGAGGTCGATGGCCTGAAGGTGGCCGCTGTCACCAGTGCACACGCCAAGTGCGTGCGCTGTTGGCATCACCGTGCCGATGTCGGCGCCGATGCGACGCATCCGGATCTGTGCGGGCGTTGCGTAGACAATGTTGACGGCGATGGTGAAGAGCGTCGATTCGCGTGATGCGATGTGGTGCGATTCGCGGTGCCGGCGCAGTGGATGCGCGGCACCGCCGACGTGTTCATCCGCGGTCATCGGTAAGCGCTTACGTCGATGTCTCGCGCATGCAAGCTGCCGGTTGACGGCGTGGCGTTCTGTCCGCGTTGTGGAGAGCGTACCGCCAAGCATGTCGTCGATGGCGCCGAACGCTGTGTCTGTCGCAACCCACGATGTGGGTACATCGACTGGCACAACCCGGTGCCTGTCGTCGCTGCCTTGGTCCGTGTGGATGGCCACTACATCCTCGCCAGGAACCGTGCTTGGCCGAAAGGGGTGTTCTCGTTGATCAGCGGTTATCTCGAGAGCGGAGAGCGACCCGAAGACGCCGTGCGGCGTGAAGTCGCAGAGGAGCTGGGGTTGCGGACGTACGGCGTGAGCCAGATCGGCAACTTTGGATTTCCGGCGAAGAACCAGGTGCTGTTGGCCTACGAGGTCGAGGCCGATGGCATTGTCCGACTCAATCACGAGCTGCTGGAATGGCAGGCGCTGTCACAAGCCGCATTGTTCGGTTACGAATTCGGCCGCCTGAGCGTCACGCAAGAGATCATCGCGGCATGGAAAAGGACGCGGGATCGCCGCACGTGACGGCTTGTCCGCCGCGTGCGCGCACATGCCCTGTCCGCGAGCACGCGTGGGTGGCCGGTACGCGATATGTTGGTTGGCGATCGGTCCAGGATCACATCAGATAGAGCC
>JAGRHA010000425.1 GCA_020445205.1 Gammaproteobacteria bacterium | reverse complement strand
GATCCGATGCCGCGCGATAGGTATAGCGCTTGTTGATGCGGTCGCTCGCGACCAGTGCCCCATTGCGGTCGACCTCGCTGGCATTGGGTGCGTCGACCACGAGATCGAGCCCGAACAACCACTTGTTGCCCGTCGGCTCGAGCGTCGTCTCATAGTTCACGGTAGCCAGTCGCCGTCCGGCGGCCTTCACGTTCTGTGTCGGTCGCAGATCCCCCGACCAGTGCTTGCCATCGGTGTGCCACAACACCGGTCCACGCCAGTAGCGCTGCTCCGGTGACGGCTGCACGCCGAAGAACGTGACGCGAAATGCGACCTCATTCGACTGCGAAAGGTGGCCGATATCGCCGAGCGACATATCATCGCCGATCCCGGTGATTCCCCCTTTCGACGTCACTGCCCACAGCGGTGAGTCGAGCCGGGGAAACAGCAGGAACATCACCAGTGTCAGCGGCAGTGCCGCAGCCAGCATGCCGGCTGTCTTGCGCACCTGCACGCGCAGGTCGGCGTGCTCGCGGTTGAGTGCGACCTGGATGACGGTCAGTGCCAGCACACCGGCAAACAGGTACACGGCGAGCGCGAGCGACTGGTCGTACAGGAACTGTGTCATGACGACGAAATAACCCAAGAACACGGTCACCTGGATGTCGCGCCGCGCGCGAATCTCCAACAACTTGAGCCCGAGCATCACCACCAGCAAGGCGGTGCCCGCGAGCCGACCGTCACCGATGCCGGTGCTGAACACCACGAGTGCCAGCGCGGCCAACATGAGGATGAACAGCGTCAGCCGGCCAGGCATCCACGCCGGCCAGCGGATCACCAGCATGCGCCACGCTGCGGCGACATAGAAGAACGCCAGGACAGAGGGACTCAGGTTGAGTGCATGCGGCGCCGTCAATGCGCCGAGCAGTACGAGCAGCACACCGAGCAGGCGTCCCGGAATCGGCAGCAGCGCCAGCGCATCACGCATGATCTTGGCCCTGCAGCGCCAGCAGGCGCAGACACTGGTGGCGGTGAGCCGGCCCCGAGTCCGGGTCCAGTGCCGCCTGTGGCATGCGTAGGCCGTATTCACGCGCACCCGCCTCGGCATCGAGTATCGCGCGCGCGAGTGCCGACAAGCGTGTTTCGGTATCGGCACCGGGCGCATCTTGCCAGTCGAGCCACAATGGCACGGGGGCTTGGCCGCTGAACAGGCGGGTATTCAGACCACGGTCGCGGGCAAAACTCTTCCAGTCGATGCGCGACGGTTGATCGCCAGCGACGTAGTTGCGCAACCCGGCGAAATCCTCAGCGCCATACCCATCGCTTTCGCCATCGAGCGTGGCGCCCTCGCTGCCGGGTGCCACCCAGGACTCGCCAGGCCGTGGATAGACCAACACGGCCTGCTCGCAAGCGACGTAACACCACGCCCGAAACAGTCCCAGCGGGAACTGGGTGCTGACCACGAGGCGACCGGGCGAATGTAGACCACGCGGCAAGTCGGCGATGCGTAACTCGCGTCGCGTCGTCGCCGATGGCGGCAGGTCGACGACCAGGCTCTTACCGCCTTCAAAGCCCAGTTGAATAGCCGGTCGCTCACGATCGTCGCCCACCAGCTCGACGACGAAAACCGCGGTCTGGCCGGCGAACACCGGCGCGCTGCCGAGACAACGCAGTTGCAATCCGCGCAGGTTGCGCCAAGTGAGGAAAATCGCGTTGCCACCGAGCGCCGCGAGCAGGAACGTCAGCAGATGCGCGGGATTGTTACCGTAGTTCACGGCACCGAGCAGCATGAGAAACAGCAGCGCGGCATAGATCAAGCCGTAGCTCGTCGGCAGGATATAGATGCGGCGACCGCCGATCGCGACGCGACCGTTGCTCGTGGCCCGCTCGACACGCATGAAACTGCTCAGCGCCATGGTCGTCCGCTCAACCTCAGCGCGGCGCTCGACGCGGTCCGGCGTCATGCGCGAACCGTTGCATGGTCAAGGGACGGCGACCGATTCGATGAGTTCGCGCACCAGTTCCGTGCTGTTGCCGTCGAGCGCGACGAGACGGTGGCCGGCGACACTCGGCAGCACCGCCTGGATGTCTTCGGGTACCACGAACAGTCGGCCGTCGAGAAATGCCCACGCACGTGCTGCGCGCAGCAATGCGAGGCCGGCACGCGGCGAAAGGCCGAGCTCCCAGCGCGGCGAATCGCGCGTCGCCGCGAGCAGCGTCTGCACGTAGTCGAGCATGACACTGGCCACGTGCACGCGGTCGACGTGCGTCTGCAATGTCGCCAGCGTCGACGCGTCGATGCGCGGTGACAACTCGCGCAGCATCGTTCTGCGATCGGCGCCCGCCAGCAGTTCACGTTCGGCATCGGCATGTGGATAGCCCAGGCTGATACGCATGAGAAACCGGTCGAGCTGTGACTCGGGTAGACCGAAGGTGCCGATCTGGTGGCGCGGATTCTGTGTTGCGATGACGAAGAACGGCTCCGGCAGTTCACGTGTTTCGCCGTCCGCCGTCACCTGCCGTTCTTCCATGGCCTCGAGCAGCGCACTCTGCGTCTTCGGGGTCGCACGGTTGATCTCGTCGGCCAGTACCAGTTGCGCGAACACCGGCCCCGGATGAAAGTGAAACCGGCCCTCGCTGCGGTCGTAGATCGACACGCCGAGAATATCGGCGGGCAGCATGTCGGCGGTGAACTGGATGCGCTGGAAATCCAGTCCGAGCAATCGGGCCAGAACGTGTGCCAATGTGGTCTTGCCGACACCCGGCACATCCTCGATGAGCAGGTGGCCACCGGCCAGCAGGCAGCA
The DNA here is from genome assembly GCA_020445205.1 of Gammaproteobacteria bacterium. Lineage (GTDB taxonomy): Bacteria > Pseudomonadota > Gammaproteobacteria > Chromatiales > Chromatiaceae > Thiosocius. Next base: position 10,374 of record JAGRHA010000425.1, on the reverse strand, counting down.
CAGGGCGAGCCGGAGTTCCAGCGGTTTGCCAACGATCAGCCGCCCTGCATCGAGCAGCACCTGGCGCAGTACCGCGCTGTCGGCCGCTGCACTGTTGTCGATCACGGCCTCTTGCATGCCGTATCCATCCCCGAGAGATTGACTTCCAAGCTTATCGGCGAGCGGGTGACAATCTCCAGTCGCGCGATGCCCCTTACCCGGCTTCGGCGAGCAGCGCGCGGATCTGCTTTTCGATGCGCTCGGCGCGTGCGTCGCCCTCGTGCGTCTCGCCGACGTGCACCTGCCGGATAACGCCTTTCTTATCAACCAGATAATAGGCCGGCCAGTAGCGATTGCCGAGGGCGCGCCAGTACGCGAAGTCGTTGTCCATCATGACCGGGTGATGCAACCCGAACTCGGCGATCTTGCTCGCCACGCGCTGTGGCTCGCGTTCGTGGCTGAATTCGGGGGAATGGATGCCGACCACGCGGAACGCCTCGCCGGCCAGCCGCTGTTCCAGCGCCTTGAGCCACGGAAACGAGCGGTAACAGTTCCAGCAGTCGAACGTCCAGATATCGACGAGTATCACCGAGCCGCGCAGGTCTTCGACCGACAGCGGCTCGCTGTTGAACCACGCTTCGGCCGCGCGGTTGGTGAATTCCGGCAGCGGTCGCGGCTCGGCGGCCTGTGCGCAGGCGCCAATGAGCATGACCAGGACAGGGAGCAGGATGCGCATCGCGAGTCTCTCGTGGGGGGGTTCTCGATATTGGACCTGCCGGCGCCGGCGAACATTGCGCCCGTGACGCGGCGGGTCGCGATGGAATAGAATAAGCGACTGTTTTCATAAGGTGTTTTCAGGGTTTCCATGTTTCACGCAGACAGCTACGACGTGATCGTCGTCGGTGGCGGACATGCCGGCAGCGAAGCCGCGCTGGCGGCTGCACGCATGGGCATGCGCACCCTGTTGCTCACGCACAGCATCGAGACGCTGGGCGCCATGAGCTGCAATCCCGCGATCGGTGGCATCGGCAAGGGCCACCTGGTACGCGAGGTTGACGCCCTCGGCGGTCTCATGGCGCGGGCGGCCGACGTCGGCGGTATCCAGTTCCGCACGCTGAATTCACGCAAAGGACCGGCCGTCCGCGCAACGCGCGCACAGGCCGATCGCGTGTTGTACAAGGCCGCCGTGCGCGACGCACTGCAGTCTGAGCCACGGCTCGATCTGTTTCAGCAGGCCGTCGACGACCTGATCGTCGACGAGGGTCGGGTGACGGGCGTCGTCACACAGATGGGTCTGAAGTTCCATGCGCGTGCGGTGGTGCTCACAGTCGGCACCTTCCTCGGTGGGCGCATCCATATCGGTCTCGAGAACTACGAGGGCGGTCGCGCCGGTGACCCACCGAGCAACGCTCTCGCACGCCGCTTGCGCGATCTGCCGTTCAACGTCCGCCGGCTCAAGACGGGTACGCCACCGCGGATCGACAGTCGCACGATCGACTACAGCGTGCTCGAAGTGCAACCGGGCGACGACCCCGAGCCGGTGTTCTCGTTCATGGGGCGTCGCGCCGACCACCCACGCCAGGTACCGTGTCACATCACACGCACCAACACGCGCACCCACGACGTGATCCGTGGCGGCATGTCGCGTTCGCCGTTGTATACCGGCGTCATCGAAGGTGTTGGTCCGCGTTATTGTCCGTCGATCGAAGACAAGGTGGTGCGTTTCGCCGACAAGGACTCGCACCAGATTTTCATCGAACCCGAGGGCCTGACCAGCCACGAGGTCTACCCCAACGGCATCTCGACCTCGTTGCCGTTCGACGTGCAATGGGACCTCGTGCGTTCGATGCGGGGTTTCGAGAACGCGCGCATCACGCGGCCAGGCTATGCCATCGAGTACGATTTCTTCGACCCGCGCGATCTCAAGGCCTCGCTCGAGACCAAGTTCATCGACGGCCTGTTCTTCGCCGGCCAGATCAACGGTACGACAGGCTACGAAGAGGCCGCGGCACAAGGTTTGCTCGCCGGCTGCAACGCCGCACTGCAGGTGCAGGAGCGCGACGCCTGGTCGCCACGTCGTGACGAGGCCTATCTTGGTGTACTGGTCGACGACCTGATCACGCGCGGCACGCAGGAGCCGTACCGCATGTTCACCTCGCGCGCTGAGTATCGGCTCATGCTGCGCGAGGACAACGCCGACCTGCGGCTGACCGCGCGCGGTCGCACGCTGGGGCTCGTCAGCGACGGGCAGTGGGCGTTCTTTGAACGCAAGCGCGAGGCGATCGAACGTGAGCGGCAGCGTCTGCACGATTGCTGGGTGCGACCCGGCCAGCTCGACGACGCGTTGAGCCGGCAGTTGCTCGGTGACGTGTTGCGCAAGGATGTGCGTGCGCTCGATCTCATCGCCCGCCCCGAGGCTGACTACGCCGGTATCACGTCGATTCCGTCGGTCGGTAGGGCTGACGAAATCGTCGATGACGATATCCACGACCAGGTCGTCGAACAGATCGAGATCCAGGCCCGGTATGCAGGGTACATCGCGCGCCAGCGCGATGAAGTGGAACGCACGCGGCGTGCGGAGGCGATCCGGCTACCGGGCGATTTTGATTACGCCAACGTGAAGGGCCTGTCGGCCGAAGTCAGCGAAAAGCTCGCGCGCCACCGCCCGCAGACGATCGGCCAGGCGGGCCGTATCCCCGGTATCACACCGGCGGCGGTGTCACTGCTGCTGATCCATCTGAAGAAAAAATCGGCCTGAGGCAGCCGCGCTGCCCCAATGGTCGTCTGAGCGCGACGGTCGACGTCAGTGCTGGGCGCGCCGACGCCCCTCACAGGCGCTGGCGTCGAAGAACATGCCCACGTAGTGCACCACGGCGCCGCTGTCGTCGGTGACAGCGGTGATGGCAAGGCTTTCCCGCCACTCGGTCCCGTCCTTACGCCGGTTCACGACCTCACCGCGCCAATGGCCATCGCGTTGCAGGGCCTGCCACATGGCGCCATAGAAGCCCTTGTCGTGATGTCCGGCGCTGAGAAAACTCGGGTTCCTGCCGAGCGCCTCATCGCGCTGGTAGCCGGTTATCTCGATGAACGCCGCGTTGACATCGACGATGCGCACATTGCGGTCGGCGATGATGATGCCCTCGTGGGCGTTGTCGAACACCGATGCCGCGAGCTGCAGGCGACGCTCCGCCTCTTTGCGCAACGTGACGTCGCTGCACACACCAACCCACTTGTCGGGTTGCCCATCGGCACCCAACACGGGCACGGCTTTGTCCTGCCACTCTCGGTAACTGCCGTCCGCATGCTGTATGCGGTATTCGCATTCGCATGGCGTCGTTGCCGTTGCGCGGTTGTCAGCCGCTACGCGCAAGTGCTCGCGGTCTTCGGGGTGCACATAGGCCAGCCATGCGCCGGAGCTGCCCGACAGTGTCCCGCGCGAGTAGCCGAGCAGGTGGTCGACATCGCCGAACCAGTCCAGGCGATCGCTGGCGAGGTCCCATTCGTAGAGTACGTCGTACGCATTCACCGCTGCCGCGCGCAGACGTTGTTCGTTCTCGCGCGTTTTGATCTCGGCGAGTTTGCGTTCGGTGATGTCCTGATGGGTGCCGTACATCCACAGCGGTCGACCGTCTTCGGTCCATTCGAACACCCGCCCGCGGTCGAGCACCCATACCCAGTGACCGTCCTTGTGACGCATGCGCGCCTCGAACACGTATTGATCCGACTCGCCGGCGAAGTGTCGCCGCAGTTCCACCTCGGAACGTTTGAGGTCTTCCGGATGCGCGGCCCGCAGCCAGGTTTCGATCGACACAGGTTGCAATTCGCTGAGACGGTAACCGATGAGCTCGGCCCAACGCTCGTTGAAGCGCGTCTCCCCGGTCTGGATGTTCCACTCCCAGGTGCCGACGCCCATACCCTCGATGACGTAGCTCAGGCGGCGACGTTCATCGGCCAGGGTAATCTCCAGTTCCTTGATACTGGTCTGGTCTACCAGATAGCTGCGAATTGCCTCGACGTCCTGCTGGGCGTTACGTACGACCTGGGTGAACACGTGAAACCAGCCGTGTGAGCCGTCGCGCAAACGCAGGCGCAACGACTGCTCGAAGCGATTCCTGCCTTGCTCGAGGTACGTCGACGCCTCGCCAACGACGCGGTCACGATCGTCCGGATGGACGAGATCGAGGCCGGTGATGCCGCCGCCCGTGAGCTCTTCGCTGCGGTAACCCAGCACGCTGGCGCAGTTCTCGGACACTTCGCTGATCGGCCATTTGCCGGCAGGCGACAATGTCAGCACGACCACGGGTCCGGCCGCGAACAGGTCATGTTCGCGCTCCAGCACCTCCTGTGAGCGCTTGCGCTCGGTGATGTCGTGGACCACCGACAACAATACCCGTTGGCCGTTCTGCTCGATGATTGACGAGTAGACCTCGACGTCACGCACCTCGCCCGACGCCAGCCGATGGCGGAACTCGAAGTAGTTGCGCTCGCCTTCTGACGCCTGCAGGCGCAGTGTCTCGACTTCTTCGGGTGGCAGCGTGTTGAGTTGCTCGATGCGCATGCCGACGAGTTCGGTCCGCGGATAACCGTAGAACGCGATCGCGGCCTCGTTGACGTCGACGATCCTGCCGCTGCCCGGGTCGATCACGAGCATGGCGGCGGAATGGCGCTGGAAGAACTCCCGGAAGCGACGCTCGCTGTCACGAATCGCCTGTTCCATGCGTCGGCGCTCCGACACGTCACGCGCGAAGCCCACGGTTCCCAGCAGTTCGCCGTTGTCGCTGATCACCGGTGCCTTGTAGGTTTCGAACCAGACCAACTCGCCGCCCTGGCGCACGGCTTCCTCCACCTCCTTGTTGCGACGGGTACGCATAACGGTGCGATCATCGGCGCGATAGGCCTCGGCCAGATCGTGCGGCCACACGTCGAGATCATTCTTGTCGACGATGTCATTGGCGTCGCGGCGCCCGGCGGCATCGACGAACGCCTGGTTGACGGCGAGATAGCGGCCATCGGCGTCTTTCATCCACGCCAGGTGGGGGAAGTTGTCGAGTAATGCACGCTGGTAGGTGGCCTGCTTGCGGGCACGGTCCTCGGCGATGCGCAGCTCGGTCACATCACGCGCGATGCTCAGCACGCCCATCAGTTGGCCGTTCTCGTCGTAGAGTGGTTTGCGCGTGGTCAGCAGCAGCGCCGTGAATCCCTGATCGGGCAGCGACAGCCAGCTCTCGTCTTCAATCGCGCGCCCGGCCTCGATAGCGCCGCGGTGGCTGGCGCGCCAGCGCCGCGCGACCTGGGTGTCGAACAGATCGAAGTCGGTCTTGCCGATGATGTCCGTGCGCTGGCGGCCGAGCAGTGCCGTGAATGCATCGTTGCACGACTGGTAGCGGCCGTCTGCGTCCTTCAGGGTGACCAGATCCGGCAAAGCCGACAGCACTGGGTCGTCCTGTGCCAGTGCCAGATGAAGGGCGCGCGCGTTGGTCTTCATTTGCCGGTTGCGCTGCAGGAGTGCCGCCGTGAGCAGGGCGACGAGCAGCATGGCGAAGCCGAGCCCCAGGCCCAGCTGGCGCACCAGCGCATCGGCGGCCACGGCGTCGCTCGTCGCCAGGGCGAGCCAAAGTGCCGGTGCGAAGGCCGGCGACGCGTAACGCCCGGTCGTTACGGGTCGCGTCAAACGGTGTATCGAACGTTGAGCCATGAAATTCCGTCGGGTGCGTGTCCTTCCCGGCCGTTGTCCCGGCGAGCACGCGCCGGCGTGCCGTGTGCAGTGCAGCAAGGTAGCGGGAAGTCCGTCGAGGTGTATTTCGGCTTCGAGGAGGGGTTCTTTACCAGTGCTTCGCTGATCGGCGCGTCCCGCGGGTGCGGGACAAGCGTCACCGCCACCGTCAGCTGTCGGTGTCCAGATCCGGTTCGGCCTGCTGCGCGCGTTTGCGCGCGGGTCGCGCCAGACACAGCTTCAGCCAAGCCGCCATGGCCGGGTGCTCGGCGAGACTGACGCGGGCCGGAATGCACCACGACAGCACGGCGGCGACGTTGAGGTCGGCGATGGTGAAACGTGGCTCGGCAAGGAAGGGTCTTTTCGCCAGCGTTTGTTCGAGCACACCAAACGGTCGCCGCAACAGGCCGAGATTGCGTTTGACCTTGTCGGCGTCACGCCGCGCTTCCGGCAGGATGCGTCGATGCATCAGCACGCTCAGCAATGCGTGTTCGACTTCCGTCATGACCCAGAACGACCATTGCCAGGCCAGAGCTTCGCCGACCGCTGAATCCGGCCACAGCTCGCCGGGCGGCGAATAGCGCCGTGCCAGGTAGAGGTCGATCGCCATCGATTCCCACAACACCAGATCGTCATCGACCAGTGTCGGGATGCGGCCGTTGGGGTTGAGCGCCAGGTAGCTCGGCTCGTCGAGCGCATCGCCGCGAAAATCGCGCGCGACCTGGTGATAAGGCAGACCCAGTTCCTCGAGTACCCACAGCGGGCGGAATGCACGTGACGCAGTGATGCCGTGTACCGTAATCATGTCGTGTCCCAGGCGAAGCGACGATTGAGGGACGCAGATGGTAACAAGCGCCGCCGCGGCTTGCGGTTACAATGCGCGCATGAGACCCGCACTCGTATCGCACCTCGACTGGCCGCAGCAACTCGCCGACGGTCTCGCCGCGATGTCACTGGCGCTCGATGCCGGCCAGCAAGTTTCGTTACTCGGCTACCTCGAGCTGCTGCAGCGTTGGAACAAGGTGTACAACCTGACTGCGGTGCGCGACCCTGCAGTGATGGTGCGCCGCCAGCTGCTCGACAGTCTGTCGATCGTGCCATGGGTCGACGCCGGTCCGGTGCTCGACATCGGCACGGGTGCAGGTCTGCCGGGTATCCCGCTCGCCATCGCCTGCCCACAGCGCGCGTTCTCACTGCTCGACAGCAACGGCAAGAAGACGCGATTCGTCCAGCAAGCGGCCGCGGAGCTCGGCCTCGACAATGTCGAGGTGATCAAAGGTCGGGTCGAAGGACTCGACCGCCGCGGCCACTATGCGCGCATCACCTCGCGTGCGTTCGCCACGCTCGCCGACATGGTCGCGGGCAGCAGTCCCTTACTGGCCCCGGGCGGACGCTGGCTGGCGATGAAAGGCGCGGCGCCACTGGCCGAGATCCGCGAACTGCCGAACGGGCTGCGAACGGAGATCGTCGAACTCGAAGTGCCGGGCGAAGTCGGCCACCGCCACCTCGTGCTCATCGACCGCGACGGCTGAGTGCCGTCACGGGGTATCCTGTTCGCGGTCGGCTGGTTATCATGGCCGGCCCGGTCTTGTCGACCGGCACGATAACAAGCACCGGGTTGACCACCATGGCACGAATAATCGCTGTCGCGAACCAGAAGGGTGGCGTCGGCAAGACCACCACGGCCGTGAACACCGCTGCCGCCCTCGCGGCGATGAAACATCGCGTACTGCTCATCGACCTCGATCCGCAGGGCAATGCGACGACGGGCAGCGGCGTCGACAAGCAAACGCTCACCTATTCGACCCTCGACGCACTCATGGGCGAGCAGCCCGTTGCCACATGCATTCAGCGCACGGCCGAGGCCGGCTACGATGTGCTGCCCGCGAACGGCGACCTGACCGCGGCGGAAGTGCAGTTGCTCGAGGCGCCACTGCGTGAGAAGCGGTTGTCGATCGCGCTCGACGCCGTCGTTGCCGACTACGCCTACATCCTCATCGATTGTCCGCCGTCGTTGAACATGCTGACGCTGAACGCGCTGGTCGCCGCCGACAGTGTGCTCGTGCCGCTGCAGACCGAGTACTACGCGCTCGAGGGATTGTCGGCATTGCTCGCCACGGTCAAGCAGATCAAGGATCACCGTAATCCGCGGCTCGAGATGGAAGGCATCGTGCGCACCATGCATGACCCGCGCAACAATCTCGACAATCAGGTGTCCGCGCAGCTGATCCAGCACTTCGGCGACAAGGTCTTCCGCACCATGATCCCGCGCAACGTACGCGTGGCCGAGGCGCCGAGTCATGGGCTGCCGGTGATGCTTTATGATAAAACCTCGCGCGGCGCGATCAGCTACATGGCCCTGGCCAGCGAGATGACGCGTCGCCATATTCCAGCAACCGCCAACCCATCGGCCTGAACATGGTTAAGAAAAGAGGTCTCGGCCGCGGGCTCGATGCACTGCTCGGCGGTGCGCAGAACGAACCCGAAGCGCCTACTCCCGCCACGCCCGGCGCCGCGGCGCCGTCGACCAGTCTGCCAGTCGACGTGATCCAGCGCGGACGTTATCAGCCGCGTCGCAACTTCGACGAAGACAAGCTGCGCGAGCTCGCCGATTCGATTGCTGCCCAAGGCATGGTGCAGCCGATCGTCGTGCGTCCGGTGGGCGACAAGAAATACGAGATCATCGCCGGTGAACGGCGCTGGCGCGCGGCGCAGCTCGCGGGCCTCGGCGACGTACCCGTGGTGGTCCGCGACGTCGACGACCAGTCGGCGATGGCGATGGCGCTGATCGAGAACATCCAGCGCGACGACCTCAACCCGCTCGAAGAGGCGACGGCGTTGCACCGCCTGCTCAACGAGTTCGAACTCACCCATCAGCAGGTGGCACAGGCGGTCGGCAAGTCGCGCACCACGGTCACCAACCTGATTCGCCTGCTCGACCTGAACGGCGATGTGAAGGAGCGGGTCGAGCGCGGTGAAATCGAGATGGGCCACGCCCGTGCGTTGCTCGCGCTCAACGGCCCGATGCAGAGCGAGGCTGCCGCGCAGGTGGCCGCCAAGGGCATGTCGGTACGCGAGACCGAGGCGCTGGTCCGGCGCCTGAGTCAGCCCGCGACGAAAGCGCCGCCACCGCCGGAGCAGGACCCCGATGTGCGTCGCCTGCTCGCCGATCTCACGGACCGCCTGGGCGCCAAGGTCGCACTGCAGGAAGGCCCCGGCGGCAAGGGAAAACTGGTCATCAGTTACAACACGCTTGAGGAACTCGAGGGGATTCTCGATCATATCCGCTGACGGCTCGGCGCGTGCAATTCGCCTAGGGTTACCCTTTAGGTTTTTTATCAGACGATCGTTTGACCTTATACCCCGTACTTCTTATACTGCGCGCGCTTTGGACGGCCCGATTTTCGGCGTGGGACGGTGGCGCATGCACGACCTAGATGCCCGTCGGGCCAGGCGAATACTGATCGCGCAGGCAGCAGCCACCCTGGTCGTTACGTTGATCGGACTGATGTTTGGTCTGCGGGCCGGCTTTTTTGCGCTGATCGGCGGTGCCACGGCGACGATTGCCAACGCACTGTTTGCCTACTGGGTATTCGGACGCTACCGGGCCAACGAGCCGGGTAAACTGGTCGGACAGTTTTACGGTGGCGAGCTGATCAAGCTCGCGTTCATTGCCGCGATGTTTGCGGTGGTGATCATCTGGCTGGACCCGCTGAGTCCGCTGGCTCTGTTTGGCGCCTTTTTTGTTGTGCAGGTCTTACCCCCGTTACTGGCGAACCGAATCGCCGGATAGACGTGAAGAGAAGAAACAATGGCTGGTTCCGAAACGCTCACCTCCGGTGAATACATCAAGCACCACCTGACGAACCTCACGTTCGGCCAGCATGCCGACGGCCACTGGGGTCTTGCGCACTCGGCCGAAGAAGCCAAGGAGATGGGCTTCTGGGCGATCCATCTGGATTCGATGTTCTGGTCGTTGTTCCTCGCCGCGGTGTTCGGCTACTTCTTCATGAAGGCCGCCAAGCGTGCCACGGCCGGCGTACCGAGTGGCCTGCAGAACTTCGTCGAGATGATGGTCGATTTCGTCAACGACAGCGTGCGCGGATCGTTTTCCGGCAAGAACGACATGGTCGCCCCGCTGGCGCTGACCATCTTCGCCTGGGTGTTCCTCATGAACCTCATGGACCTCGTGCCGGTGGACGTCATCCCGTGGCTGAGCGGCCTGCTCGGTATTCATTTTATGAAGGTGGTGCCCACCACCGATCCGAACATCACGTTCGCGTTGGCGATCGGGGTGTTCATGCTGATCCTTTATTACAGCATCAAGATCAAGGGTGTAGGCGGCTTCATCGGCGAACTCACGGGCATGCCGTTCGAGACCAAGAATCCGCTGCTCAAGCCCTTCTTCACGGTCATCAACCTCGTGCTCGAAGGCGTCAACCTGATCGCCAAGCCCGTCTCGCTCGCACTGCGTCTGTTCGGCAACATGTACGCTGGCGAGATGATCTTCATCCTGATTGCGGTCATGTACAGCGCCGGTTGGGCGCTGGGCCTGTTCGGAGGCGTGTTGCAGCTCGGCTGGGCTATCTTCCACATCCTGATCATCACGCTGCAGGCGTTCATCTTCATGACGCTGACCATCGTGTATCTGGATATGGCGCATTCCGAACACCACTGATTTC
>JAGRHA010000424.1 GCA_020445205.1 Gammaproteobacteria bacterium | reverse complement strand
GTGCGTTCGTCGTCGGTCTGCTCGGTGGCGTTCATTGCGTCGGCATGTGTGGCGGCATCGTCGGCGCAGTGTCCCTTGGCCTGCCGGCACAACGGCAACTGCCCTTGTTGCTGTCATACAACCTCGGTCGCATCACAAGCTACACGTTGGCCGGCGTGCTCATGGGCGCACTCGGCTTCTATTTTTCGAGTCTGCTGCCCGTGCAGTACGCGCAGCGCGTGCTGCAGGGGTTCGCGGGGATCTTCATGATCCTGTTGGGGCTCTATCTTGGTGGTTGGTCGGGCGTGCTCAGTCGTATCGAGCGGCTCGGCGGTGGTCTCTGGCGGCGTATCGAACCGCTGGGGCGGGGCCTGCTGCCCATTCGCTCGTGGCGCCAGGCACTGTCGCTCGGTCTGCTCTGGGGCTGGCTGCCGTGCGGACTCGTTTACAGCGCGCTCGTGTGGACGGTGGGCTCCGGTGGCCCCGTGCAAGGTGGATTGCTCATGTTGGCGTTCGGCCTTGGAACGCTACCCAATCTGCTGGCCATGGGGGTCGCAGCGGGTCGCCTGCAGCATTGGGTTCGACGGCCGGCGGTGAGAACCATCGCCGGCGCCCTGGTCGTCGCGTTCGGTGTCGTGCAACTCTATTTCGCGCTGCAGGTTTAACGCGACTATGGCATGACATCCTCAGCGTGGCGCAGTGCCCGCGCAGTCGTCAATCGGTGTAGAACTCCTGACGCATGCCGGCGCGCAACGGGAACCGACCACCCTGGGGCATGACTTCGAAATCGAAGTGCAACACCTCGCGATGGGCGACCGGGAAATCGGCGATGTAATAGATCGCGTTGCCCTCGACGATCTCGCGCAATTCGATGGGGCGAATCTGACCGAACAGTGTCCTGGCGATCGCTTTGATGCGCGCGTGCACGGGTGTGCCCGTGGTGCCAGGTTCGTCGCGGATGACGCTCACGTTCAGCAGTGCGCGGTTCTTGCTACGTGCGATGCCATACGCCGTGGCGACTTGTGCCGGCAGATTGTCGGTTGTCAGCGCATTGTGGTGGATCGTGTAGCCGCCCGCATGCGTGCTGTTTTCGGCCCATGCGTTCATGACGGCCAACCATACGCAGACAGCAACGACCAACTTGCCCTTGAATCTCATCGCGAACTCCTCCCTCCGGTTCCATTATTGTTCGGTATCGCGGCGTCGCCGGGCGCGGGTGGCGCGCCGTGCTTCACAGCCATGTCGAAACTATAGACCAGTGTTCGGCGTCGGAGATTTCCCTGCGTGTGCAATTTCAGGGTTCGCCGCCGGCTTCGACGATAGGGTCGTATTCCGGGCTGCTCAGCATGTGGCGCACGCGATTCAGCGAACCCATCTGTGCCTGCAGGCGCGCGCTATCGCGCCGCAGGGCGGCGATACGTTGCTTGATGGTGCGCCGTGACTCCGCTGTCTTGCGCAAGTCATCGATGCGGGTGGCCAGTGCCAGGCGATAGCCGTGGACTTCTTCTGTGAGCGGCATCATGACGGATTCGATCCATTGCCCGGCGTCGCCGTGGGCGCCGGCAACGATATGTCGCGCTCGGCTGACGATGGTATCGAAATAACGGCGGGTGACGTAATGCTGCTCCATCAGGGTGGTGCGAGCGCTGTTGCGGAAGTCTTCGGCTTCTTCATCGAGCAGGCCCAGTTCGACCTGATAGTGCACGACCGAGAACATCGTCGGTGGTGTGATCTCGAACGCGTGTTGTTTGGCGAAGTGGTCGTGGACGTGGCGCAGCAGTCGCCGCATCTTCTGCGCTTCGCTGCCGGCAGCGTCGATACGTGAATTGACTTCTTCGAGCAGTGAACGCATGGCATCGCGAAGACCCATGGTGGTCCAGGCCCCCGTCATCGACCGCCGGATCTCGGCCAGGCGTTGATCGAGCGTATCGAGGTTCAGGGTCTCGAGCAGGCGCCGGCTTTGGCGGCGAAACGACACCAACCCACGGCGGTAGGTTTCGAAGCTATCGCGGAATCGCTCGTGATCGGCCAGGGTTGCCGCATGCATCTGTTTGATCGCCGCGTCGCCGCGGCCCGCTAGGTCGAGCAGCCCGCGACGTTGGTGGCCATTGTGCTTGATGCGGCTGTGGATCATGGCTTCGAGGGCATCGATGGCCTGCACGACCAGCCGCGTATGTTCGGCGCGGATGAGCCGCATGCGGTCGCGCATCACCGCGTCGGCGATATGTGCCTCCAACGTGCCGATGCCGCTGCGTTTCTCGAGAGCGACATTGTTCTGCACGCGCGCGAGCAGCGCTTTCTGCGCCGATACGGCGAACACCTGGTGGGCACCGACGTCGAGTGTCTCGGCCACCGTCTGGCATTGTCGAAAAATCGATTCGGCGATCTGTTGTACCGGTCGCAGTTCGTCCCACAAGGTATCCGTCTTGTTGAGCACGACCATCAAGCCCTCGCGCCTGGCATGCCCGGGACGCTGGATGTACTGCCGCCAGATGTCGAGATCGCTGTTGGTCACACCGGTATCGGCGCCGACCACGAACACCACGGCATGTGCGGCGGGCAGCATCTCATAGGTGAGTTCGGGTTCACTGCCGATGGCGTTGAGGCCCGGGGTGTCGAGTATTCGCAGACCCTGCTCGAGCAGCGGGTGCGGCATGTTCAGTTGTGCCAGGCGCCAGCGCGGGATATCGACCATGGTGGCATTTGCGTCGCCGGGCAGACCGAGTTCTGCGGCGCGGCTGACGGGCACGCTCTGCTGCTCGGTCAATGCCCGCAATCCGGTGTTGAGACTTTCTGGGTCGGCCGGGTCGAGGGCGATTTCGTGCCAATGCGCGTCGTCGTCGCGCAACGCCGCCAGCGACGCTTCGCTGGCACGTGTCTCGATCGGCAGCAGCCGCAGCCCGGGTGCGCGCGTCGCTTCGTAGAAGATTTCGGTAGGACACATCGTCGTACGACCCGCATCGGTCGGCAGCAAACGGCATCCCATGCTGGCGAAGAACAGCGCGTTCAGCAGTTCCGTCTTGCCGCGCGAAAACTCGCCGGCGACGGCAACGGTGAGGCGATAATCGTCGAGCGCGTTCATCGCGCGCTCGATTGCGTGACGTACCTCGCGAGTGCACAAGCCCTGCTCCTTGAGCCAGGGCCGTAGCTGTTCCAGTACGCGCGACTGAGATTGTTGCCAGGTACGTAGCGCACCCAGCTGTTGCGACAACGACGTTTCGTGCATGCGTATTCTCGCCACCTCCGCAGCGGCAGGCTCGGCACATGCTCGCCACGACATTGTTATGTGCTCCGCGTGGCTTGGGTGGCATCCGCGCGGATCGTTTGCCGCAGTATAGGGCAGCGTGTCGACGGCCGGATAGCCTTTATGTCGCTGCGATGGGTGGTTCAGCGTCCGGCGCGCGGCGCGATGTCGTCGGGTAGTCGTTGTGGCGTGCGGATGCGCAGGCGTTTGCTGCGCCCGAGTTCGCCGGCTTCGATGGCTACGGCAGACTTCGCCACACCGAACAGCTTTGCCAGCCAGGCGATCAGATGGGCGTTGGCCTTGCCGTCGACGGGCGGTGCGGTGATGCGCACACGCATGTGATCGTTCTGCACGCCGACGAATGCATCACTGCTCGCCTTGGGGATGACCTTGATCTGTACAACGAGATCCGCGTCGTCCCAGCGATACCATCGGGCGCCATTCATACCAGGTGACTGATGAGCCCCTTGATCGGCGGGATCAGCAGCATCTGCAGCACCACCAGGCCGACGATCACGACCATCGGCGAGAGGTCGAATCCGCCCAGGTCGGGCATGCGTCGGCGCACGGGGCCCAGCAGCGGCTCGGTGAGGGTGCTGATCAGGCTCAGTGCCGGGTTGTAGGTGCCGGGACTGATCCAGCTGATGACGACCTGGATCAGGATCGCAAAGATGAAGATGTTGATGATCAGCGTGATGAGTTCCGGAATCGCCAGCAACATTGCGGCTACGGGTTGGAATCCGGCGCCTGCGATACCCAGGATCAGCAGTTGCTCGATCGTAAGCACGAGCCAGGCGAGGACCAGCGAGGCGATATCCATGCCGCCGGTGCCCGGAATGATACGTCGCAGCGGATTGAGCAGCGGTTTGGTCGCCTTGACGATGAGTTGCGACACGGGGTTGTAGAAATCGGCCCGGGTCAGTTGCAGCAGAAATCGCAGCACCACGAGTGTCGCGTACAGGCCGAAGATGACCTGTACCAGGAATACGGCCGGTGTTGCCAGATAACCTTCGCCCATCATGCAGCTCCCAGGTCGGCAGAGAGTTCAACGGAACGGTCGCGTGCAGCTTTCATCGCGCGCAGGAACAAATCGCGTAGGCCGCCGTCCTCCAGCGTTGCTATCGCGCGCTCCGTTGTTCCGCCAGGCGACGTGACGCGCCGGCGCAACAGCTCGGCGTCTTCATCGCTTTCGAGCGCCATGCGCGCTGCGCCCAGCGCGGTCTGCAATGTCAGCAGGCGCGCCGTTTCGTCCGTAAGGCCCAGTGACCGCCCGGCCGCCTGCATGGCCTCGATCACGAGGAAGAAGTAGGCAGGGCCGCTGCCCGACAGCGCCGTGACGGCGTCCATGAGGGCTTCGTCTTCGAGCCACTGCGTGAGTCCGACTGCGCGCATCAGCGATTCGGCCTGATCGCGCTGTGCCTGCGAAACCGCCGCCGTCGCGTACAGCGCAGTGGCGCCCGCCTGCAGCATGGCCGGGGTGTTCGGCATCGTGCGGATCAGTGCGACGTTGCCGCCGAGCCAGGTGTCGAGGGCGTCGCACCGGATGCCGGCGGCGATCGATACGACGAGCGGTTTGTGTGCCTGAACGGCGGCGGCGATCGACTGCGCGACCGGCTTGAGCACCTGCGGTTTGACTGCGAGCACGACAAGGCCGGCATCGCCGACGGCGGCGTTGTTGTCCTGTACCGTGCGCACGCCGGTTGCTGCGGACAGGGCGGCGCATTTGGCCGGGTCGGGGTCACTGGCCAACAGGCGTGCCGCCGGGATGCCGTCGGCCAGCAGGCCGCCGATCAGCGCGCCGGCCATGTTTCCGGCGCCGATGAATGCAATCTGCTCAGACATGATCGTCAAGGTCCCGCGAAAACTGGGTCAGGGTCGGATTCTAACGGATCATCGACGTGCGACGCTGGTCCCTCAGGTGCGTGCGCCGAAGATATCGGTGCCGATGCGCACGATCGTCGCGCCCTCGGCGATCGCGTCTTCGAGATCGCCGCTCATGCCCATCGACAGGGTGTCGAGCGCGAGGCCCTCGGCGCAGAGCGCATCGCGCAACTCGCGTAGACCTGCGAACGTGGCGCGCTGGCGGGCGGCCGGGGCGTGCGGATCCGGCATGGTCATGAGTCCGCGCAGGCGCAGGTGGGGCAGGGCGGCGACCGCGTGTGCGAGTTCGGCCGCAGCATCTTCGTCGACGCCGCCCTTGCTGGCCTCCCCGCTGAGATTCACTTGCAGGCAGACCTGCAGCGGCGCGCTTTGCTCGGGCCGATGGCGGTCGAGCAATTCGGCATGCCGCAGCGTGTCGAGGCTGTGCACCCAGGCGAAGTGCTGGCTGATCTCGGCCGCCTTGTTGCCCTGGATGCGGCCAATGAAGTGCCATTCGATGTCGCGGCCGGCGAGCGCTTTGATCTTCGGCAGCGCATCCTGCAGGTAGTTTTCGCCGAACAGGCGCTGCCCTGCCTGATAGGCGGTATCCACATCCGCTGCCGGCTTGGTCTTGCTCACGGCAAGTAGCGTGATCGTGTCCGGATCCCGTCCGCAGGCGATGGCGGCACTGCGGATCCGCTCACGGACCTGCGCCAAACTTTCAGGAATCTGCTTCATTGACGCGATATTATGCGCGAGCTGGCCGGGGTTGCGACGACATCGCGCGGCGTGTCGCTCAAAGACTCATGCTGATTGACGCTAACTATAACCGGTTGCCCGATTTACCGTTACCTGTCGACACGGAATCACCATGGATATCGCCGAACTGCTCGCTTTCAGTGTCAAACACAATGCGTCCGACCTGCATCTATCGGCCGGCCTGCCGCCGATGATCCGCGTCGATGGCGACATCCGGCGCATCAACGTGCCCGTGCTCGACCACAAAACCGTACACGAGCTCGTGTACGACATCATGAACGACAAGCAACGCAAGGACTACGAAGAATTCTTCGAGGTCGACTTCTCGTTCGAAATCCCCGGTCTCGCGCGTTTCCGTGTCAATGCTTTCAACCAGGACCGCGGCTCGGCAGCGGTGTTCCGTACCATCCCGTCGAAGATCCAGAGCCTCGAGGAGCTCAACGCGCCATCGGTTTTCAAGACCATCTGCGACAACCCGCGCGGACTGGTGCTGGTGACGGGGCCGACCGGCTCCGGTAAGTCGACCACCCTGGCCGCGATGATGGATTACAAGAACGACACCGAGTACGGCCATATCCTCACCATCGAAGACCCGATCGAATTCGTCCACCAGAGCAAGAAGTGCCTGATCAACCAGCGTGAAGTACACCGCGACACCTTGGGTTTTGCCCAGGCGCTGCGCTCGGCACTGCGTGAGGACCCGGACATCATCCTGGTCGGCGAATTGCGTGATCTCGAGACCATCCGCCTGGCCATGACGGCGGCCGAGACCGGCCATCTGGTATTCGGCACCCTGCATACCAGCTCGGCGGCCAAGACCATCGACCGTATCGTCGACGTGTTCCCGGCCGGCGAAAAGGCGATGGTGCGCTCGATGCTGTCGGAATCCCTGCGTGCGGTCATTTCGCAGACCCTGCTCAAGCGCACGGGGGGTGGGCGTGTCGCCTGCCACGAGATCATGGTCGGTACGCCGGCGATCCGTAACCTGATCCGCGAAGACAAGGTCGCGCAGATGTACTCGGCGATCCAGACCGGTCAGGCGCACGGCATGCAGACGCTCGACCAGGATATGCAGGACAAACTGCGTAAGGGTTTGATTTCGAAGCAGGATGCCGTGGCCCGCGCGGTCAACAAGGAACTCTTCAGCGGCTAGACGCCGCGCCCGGTTTGTGGTCTCTTTCGCAACGGGGGACCCGCGAACACCGGGCGCAGGAATTCAACGACTGCCGCGTCCCGGGTGCACAGGCCTGAGCACACGCCCGCAGCGCGTCTTCCCGCCACCATTCGAGTCGCCCGTCACACGGCCGGCTCGTCGTGCCAGACCGGGGGGAGCGACGCGCATGGACTTCAACGACATTCTGGAAATCGTGGTCCAGAAGAAGGCATCGGACCTGTTCATCACGGCCGACATGCCGCCGAGCATCAAGGTCCACGGTCGCATCATGCCCGTGTCGAAGACGCGACTTGATCCGGCGCAGACGCGTGAGCTGACGCTCTCACTCATGACCCCCGAGCAGCGCGACGAGTTCCTGCACACCAAGGAGTGCAACTTCGCGTTCACGGCGAAGAACGTCGGTCGCTTCCGCGTCAGCGCCTTCGTGCAACGCGACTGTGTGGGCATGGTTTTGCGTCGTATCGAGACCAGGATCCCGACATTCGAGGAACTGGGGCTACCACACACATTGCACGATCTGGCCATGACCAATCGCGGTATCGTGTTCCTGGTCGGCGCGACCGGTACCGGCAAGTCCACCTCGTTGGCGGCGATGGTGGGGTACCGCAATCACAACAGCACCGGCCACATCATCAGTATCGAGGACCCGATCGAGTTCCTCCACAATCACGCCGGCTGCATCGTCACCCAGCGCGAGGTCGGCATCGATACCGAGTCGTACGAGGTCGCGTTGCGCAACACCCTGCGCCAAGCGCCCGATGTCATCCTCATCGGCGAGATCCGTACACGCGAGGCGATGGAGCATGCGATCACATTCGCCGAAACCGGCCATCTGGTACTGACCACCCTGCACGCCAACAACGCGAACCAGGCTCTCGACCGTATCCTGCATTTCTTCCCCGAAGAACAGCACGACCAGGTGCTCATGGACCTATCGCTGAACCTGCGCGGTATCGTCGCGCAGCAGCTGGTGCGGCGTCCCGACGGCAATGGTCGGCGTGCGATCATGGAGATCCTGCTCAATACGCCGTTGGTGTCCGACATGATCCTCAAGGGTGAGGTGCACAAGCTCAAGGAGCTCATGAAGCGCTCGACCGAGCACGGCATGATCACGTTCGACCAGGCGCTCTACGATGCCTTCCGGCGCGGCGAGATCACCCAGGAAGACGCGTTGCACCATGCCGATTCGTCGAACGAGGTGCGTCTCATGATCAAACTCGGCGATTCGAGCCCCAATGCGCTGTCGCGCAGCGCCGGACGCCTGGGGTTCAGCGACTGAGCGCGCATCAGGAAGCGCATTCCGCAAACCGCCATCGGGCCGTCGCCCATCTGCTAACATGGGCGAAAATGCCGCTTGCCGACGGCCGCTCTGGCGCGCTTACCGCGACGCCGGGCGAAAACAAAGAAAACAAGATGATGACCCGTTCCCCAACCCGAATCCATCGGTCCGTGTTGCCTGGCTGCTTGTGCCGTGGCCGGGCTGTTGTGCCTTCGCCACGCGGACCACAACGCCGTCCGCAGTCGTGCCTCCCCGCGCCGCCTACCCCGTGGCCGTCTTGCGTGCTGCCGGCGATGTCGCGAGCGGTTCGCCGATGACCGGTCTGCGTCGTCGGCTGTCAATGCGGTTGCTCGTCGGCGTGGGCGCCTTGTTGCTGGTACTCAACGCCCTGCTCGGACTCGGCAACTATCGCCTTGGTGCGATTGAGATCGCGGATCAGCGTTCGTCAGCACGTGGCATGCAAAGCGATGCCCTGTTGCAGGCACTGGTCGGCGATTTGGACGTGTTCGCGGCGCTGCCGCGCGTGCTCGCGCTGCCGCGCTCAAGCGGCACCCTGCAGGCGCAGGATCTCGTTGAGCAGCTTCGCTCCGTGCTGTTGTCGTCGGCTGCCGGCCAGGTCGACGAGCGCGGAATCGAAAGTGCCGAATACATCGCACGCGGTGATGCGCGGCTGGTCGACGATGTCGCATCGGATCCCAAGCAACCCCTGCTGCCGGTGCGCACGGCATTGTCGGCCGGCGTCGTATCGACCGCCCTGCAGTGTCACCCCCGTTGCCGCCAGTCGATCGCCGTGCCGGTACATCAGAATGGCGTCGTTGTCGGCGCGCTGCTGCTGCAGCGATCGTTGATCTCTCGTTTGCGTGCGTTCAGTGAAGCATTCGCTGTGGACGTGGCATTCGTAGGTGGCGGGCTGGGCGTGCAAGATTCGGCACCAGACGTAGCGACCGACAGGCCGAAGCTGTACCTCGCGACACGCCCGCAGCGGGTGACAGCCGTGTTGTCGGCGCTCGGCCGCGCGCCGGATTCGTATGCGCAACTGCCCGCGACCGTGGCCTACGACGAGACGTGGTACGAAGTCGACATCGCCCCGCTGCCCGGAACCGACACGCGACTGCACATTCTGATGGTCAACGACGTTACGCCGCAGGTTACCGCGTTGCACGCGGTCCTTTCGGAGAGCGTGCTGATCGCCGTCGCTGGCAGTCTGGTGTCGGGCCTGCTGTTGCTGGCATTGGTGTGGCGGCCGCTGCGTCGATTGCAAGCCCTGCAGGCCGCTGCCGAGGCGTTGTCGCAGGGTGCCGTGGCGCGCTGTTGCGCGCAGTTGCCACATACGCGGGCAGGCGCCCCGCCGGGTGACGAGTTCGACGGCATGTCGCATGCACTCGTGGCGATCGCCGAACGCATCAGTGTCGGCAATCGCGAGGTCGGTGAGGCGCACGCGGCATTGCGGCATCTCGAGCGAGATCTGCAGCGTATGCAGGCGATGGCGCAGGTGGTGCGTTGGCAAGGTGAGCCGCTCAACGGCCACTTCTCGTTCGACGCGGCGGTAGTGGAGATCAATCCCGTATTGTCGCACGTGACCTCGTGGTCGGAGTTCATCGCGTTCGTGCATCCGCAGGACCGTGTCGAGGTCCTGCGAGCATGGCGCGGCGGCTTGCCCGGGAGTGTGTTCGATACCGAGTTTCGTCTCGTGATCAACAGCGACG
>JAGRHA010000423.1 GCA_020445205.1 Gammaproteobacteria bacterium | reverse complement strand
GGCCGGGCTGAACAGCATCGAACGCTGCTCCTCGCTGGTATGCGAGACGGTATGCATATAGGCCGCAACCGAGTCGCGCGCGAGCGCCTGGAAGGTGGTTTTCGCACGCAACACACGCGGCGCCCAGTCGGCCTTTGGGTACAGGCGGCCGAGTGTGCCGAACAGCGGCTTGCGCAAGCCGAGCGGCAGCCGCGAACGCAGCGCTTCCTCGTTCATGTGCCAGCGGTAGCGCCGGTAGCCGGCGAAATGCTCGTCGCCACCATCACCCGACAGCGCCACGGTCACGCGCTTCTTCGCCAGTTCACAGACGCGGTAGGTCGGGATTGCGGAGCTGTCGGCGTAAGGTTCGTCGTAGAGCGCGGCGAGCGTGTCGAGCAGGCCGAAGTCTTCGCTCGCGACCTTCTGCTCGAAGTGATCCGTCTTGTAGCGTTCGGCAACCAGGCGTGCGTACTCGGTTTCGTCGAATTGTTTGACATCGAAGCCGATCGCACAGGTGTTGACCGGGTCCTGTTGCAGCTGCGCCATCATGGCGACGACGGCGCTCGAATCGACGCCGCCGGAAAGGAATGCGCCAAGCGGTACCTCGGCCACCAGACGCACGCGCACGGCTTCGCGCATGCGTTCGATGAGTTCGTCGCCCAGTGCCGCTTCACTCTCGACCGGCTGCGGGGCGAAGTGCAGGTCCCAGTACTCGCGTGGCGATGGCAGGGGTTCGTTGCGACGGTACAGGATGCAGTGTCCGGGCGGCAGCTTGTGTACGTCATGGAAGATCGTGCGTGGTTCGGGGATGTAACCCAGTGCGAAGTAGTCTTCGATCGCACGTGCATCGACGCTGCGCGGCAGCGCGGGATGCTGTTTGAGGGCCTTGAGCTCGGAGCCGAAGATCAGCTGCCGGTCCGGCAGAATCGCGTAGAACAACGGTTTGATGCCGAGTCGATCACGGGCGAGGAACAGACTCTCACGTTCGCGATCATAGACGGCGAACGCGAACATGCCGCGGAAACGGTCGACGCACGCCTCACCCCATTCCTTCCAGGCGTAGAGGATGACTTCGGTATCACAGTGGGTGCGGAACGTGTGACCCTTGGCGCCGAGCTCCTGCGCCAGTTCGGCGAAGTTGTAAATCTCACCGTTGAACACCACGCACAGATTGCCGTCGGCGCTGAACATCGGCTGCTGCCCGCTCGACAGGTCGATGATCGACAGCCGGCGGTGTCCGAGTGCCACACCGGGCTCGAGGTGCAGGCCACCCTCGTCCGGGCCGCGATGAAACTGGGCTTCGTTCATCCGGTTCAGCAACCCGCGATCGAAGTCCTTTTTCGACGCGAGGTCGAACATCCCAACAATTCCGCACATGTGATCACCTGCCGCGTTATTTCGCGGTCAATACCTCGTCGTAAACGGAAAGATAGCGATCGACGGTCCGATCCCAGTTAAACGTTTGGTGGACGATCTCGCGACCTTGCGCACCTAATGCGCGTGTTCGTTCCAGGTCGTCCAGCATGAGCTGCAGTCGACTGGCCAGCGCCGCGGAATCATTGACCGGCACAAGATAACCGTTGATGTCGTCGCTGACCAATTCCGGGTTGCCACCGGTGTTGGTGGCGACGACCGGGAGGCCGCTCGCCATGGCTTCGAGCACTGTGTTGGAGATGCCCTCGGCCAGCGATGGCAGCACGAACACGTCCATCATTGCGAGCAAGTCGGGGACGTCGCTGCGGTCGCCCGGCATCCACACAAGGTCTTCGATGCCTTTGTCACTGACCGCTGCGCGCAAGGTGTCTCGCAAAGGTCCGTCACCGACCAGCAACAGGCGCAGTGTCGCACGCCGTTCCGGCGCGTCGTCGACGAGACGGGTGAACGCCTCGACCAGGGAAAGCTGGTTCTTTACCTCAGCCAGTCGGCCGACGGTACCGATGACCACGCTTGCGTCGTCGAGAAAACCTGCCGGCGCGAGCTCGCGGCGCGAACGTGCGTCCGGCACGAAACGCCCGCTATCGACACCGTTGTAAATCTGTACGACTTTGGATGCCTCGATGCCCACGCTATCGACGAGCCAGTGGCGCAGGTCCTGACTCACGGTGATGAACCGTCGGATGAGCGGCGACAGCATGCGCCGCAGCATCTGGTAGCGTCGATTGCTGCCGTCGAGGTCGTAGATGTCTCTGCCGTGTTCGCCGTGCACGCCACGTGCACCGGGAACCAACAGGCCCACGGCCTGCATTTCCAGCGCCGCGAGGTTACGCGTGTGAATGATCGCGGGGCGCAGGCGGTACAGCACCTTCAGTAGGCGCCAATAGACGCCCCAGTCGTGTCCGGGTGCCTTGTTCAGTTCGAAGATCGCAACGTCGTCGGCGGTCACCCGGCTGGCGAATTCACTGGCGCTGGTCAGACAGATGATCGCGTGCCGGTAACGACCGGGTGGGGCCCGGTTGATGATGTTGACCAGGCCGTTCTCCAGCCCGCCCGTGCCGAGGGCGTAGATGATGTGTGCAACGAGGGGGGGCTTGGGTGTGTTCACTGCTGCCGATGGACCAGAACGAAAATGCGCGTTGTACGCACGTGGGACAAGCGACAGATTCTAAGCCGCAACGCGGGTCAAAAATAGGATTGACCCGCAAGCCGTGCCTCCGTGGCACGCAGATGACGCCGATCATCGGTGTTATCGGAAGTCCGAGCGGAATCTGCAGTATCGTTGGCCAGCATGCAAACGCCGGTGTTGCCGATCGCCGCGTGCCCATGGCAGGCGACCCACGCGGTCGACCGCCTGCACGATCACGCTGGGAAAGGTCCTCTGGGACATGGCGGCTGCGCCCGCGGCCGGCTTTCGTCGCGATCGCACGCCTTGCATGGGCGCGCCAGGCCGTGGCGGGTCAGCGACGGACGGCTGCCGGGCAGGGGGGGCATCCACATTGCGCGCGCGCCAGCGTGGTGGCTCTCATCGGGTCAGCCCATGTGCGGGGCGAGACGTCGCGTGGGTCAAGGCGAACGACGTGCAATTCAGCAAGGTCCGGTTGGGCAAGCGATTCGACGCAACGGCTCTCGCGATCTCCGCCAACGGCATTGCGGCTCACTCGTGTACGGCGGATAAACTACGATCACCGCGCCTGGTCGGGTGCAGCACAGGGTTCGGTCGCCGGTGCCTGCGCAAGGTCGACAGGCGCGAGGCCGCGGAACGGGCACCGCTTTGGGCCGTTGTCACCCGCGTCGACCCTGCTCCAATGTGGGGCACGCCGAACGGTGCGCCACCCTGCTGCCGCGGGTGTTAAGGTAATCCAT
>JAGRHA010000422.1 GCA_020445205.1 Gammaproteobacteria bacterium | reverse complement strand
CGCTGGCTCGTCGTCGACGATGCCGAGACGCCGGTGCTGGAGAATCCGATCACGGAGATCACGCTCTCGGCCGCGCGCGCGGAAGACGCAAACTTCGAGCCTGGCGATTACGTCGAAGACGAGATCGAATCGATCGAATTCGGCCGAATCGCGGCGCAGACTGCCAAGCAGGTCATCGTGCAGAAGGTGCGCGAAGCCGAACGCGCGAAGGTCGTCGAAGCCTTCAGTGATCGCGTTGGCGAGTTGGTGACGGGCATCGTCAAACGTGCCGACCGTGGAACGATCGTACTCGACCTCGGTAACAACGCTGAAGCGCTGGTGCCCAAGAGTGAGGTGATCCCGAAGGAAGCCGTGCGCGCAGGCGACCGTCTGCGAGGGTATCTCTACGACGTGCGCTCCGAGCCGCGTGGTCCGCAGCTGTTCGTATCGCGCACGTCGCCGTATCTGCTCATCGAACTGTTCAAGCTGGAAGTGCCCGAAGTCGGCGAGGGACTGATCGAAATCGTCGGTGCCGCGCGTGACCCTGGGCTGCGAGCCAAGATCGCGGTCCGCTCGCACGATCCGCGCATCGATCCCGTCGGTGCTTGCGTCGGTATGCGTGGCTCACGTGTACAGGCCGTGTCGAACGAGCTCAGCGGTGAACGTGTCGACATCATTCTGTGGAACGACAATCCGGCGCAGTTCGTGATCAATGCGATGTCGCCCGCTGATGTCACGTCGATCGTTGTCGACGAAGAGGTTCACAGCATGGATATCGCGGTCAAGGACGAGAACCTGTCGCAGGCAATCGGCCGCGGTGGGCAGAACGTCCGTCTCGCCAGCCAGCTGACCGGTTGGGAGCTCAACGTGATGAGCGAGGAGCAGGCTGCCGAGAAGAGCGAGGCCGAAGCCCAGACCTACATCCAGGCGTTCATGGAACAACTGGACGTGGACGAAGAGGTCGCCGGCATCCTCGTCCAGGAAGGCTTCACCAATATCGAAGAAATTGCGTACGTCGACGATGGCGAGATGGCGGCGATCGAGGAGTTCGATCAGGACATCGTCGAAGAGCTGCGTAATCGTGCCAAAGATGCCTTGCTCACGCGTGCGATCGCAAAGGAAGAAGTGCTCGGCGACGTCGAGCCGGCCGAAGACCTGCTGAACATGGATGGCATGGACCGCAAGTTGGCCTATGAGCTCGCCTCGCGCGGCGTGGTCTGCATGGAAGACCTCGCCGAGCAATCGATTGACGATCTCATGGAGATCGATGGCATGGACGAAGAACGTGCCGGACAACTGATCATGACCGCACGGGCGCCGTGGTTTGAAGAGAGTACCGAGTAAGGGGGAGCGAGTATGAGTGAAGTAACGGTCAACCAGCTCGCCTCAGATGTGGGGATTCCGGTGGATCGGTTGCTCAAGCAATTGAGCGATGCCGGCATATCCAAGCGGAATGCAGAGGACGTGATCACGGAGCAGGAAAAAGTCGACCTGCTCAATCACCTGCGACGCAGTCACGGCAAGAGTGCCGCCGGAGCGGGGCGCAAGATCGCGCTGAAGCGCAAGACGACCACCGAGTTGCACCAGCCTGCGGGCGGTGGCCGGGCAACGGCGCGCGCCACGGCCGCACGCTCTGCCAAGACGGTGAGTGTCGAGGTGCGCCGCAAGCGTACGGTGATCAAGCGTCCCGAAGACGAATCGATCGAGCACGCCAAGCAGGAAGAGTTGCTGCGCGAAGCCGAAGATGCCAAGCGCGCACTCGCCGAGCAGGCGGAGCAGCGGCGCAAGGTCGAAGAGGAGTCGGAGGCGCGACGTCGTGCCGAAGAGGCACGACGCGAAGCCGAAGAAGAAGCCAAGCGCAAGTCCGAAGAGTCGCGCATCGCGGCCGAGGAAGAATTGCGGCGGCAGGCCGAGGAGCAGGCGCGTCAGGAAGCTGAGAAACAGCAGCAGGCACAGCAGGAAACAGAACAGCGCAAGCAGCCCGAAAAGGCCGGCAAGAAAGGCAAACGGCATCGCGACCAGAACGAAGAAGATCGCTCGGATCGCGGTCGTCATGGGCGCCAGGAACTGCATGTGCCGACGCCGAGCCGGCGTGGCGCGCGCGCGGTCAAGGGTGGCCGCCGGGCGACGTCTCGCGACGCCGGAGGTGGTGATACCCAACACGGCTTCCAACGGCCGACCGCGCCTGTCATCAAGGACGTCCCTGTCCCCGAGAGCATCACGGTCGGTGATCTCGCTCAGCGTATGTCCGTAAAGGCCGGCGAGCTGATCAAAGTACTCATGAAAATGGGCATGATGGTAACCATCAACCAGCCACTGGATCAGGAAACGGCCATGCTGGTGGTCGAAGAGATGGGCCACACGGCCGTTGTGCAGAAGCAGGAAGACGTCGAAGAGGAGATCCTGGGCTCGGTCGAAGAAGAGCAACAGGGTGAACTCAAACCGCGCGCGCCGGTGGTCACCATCATGGGTCACGTCGACCACGGCAAGACGTCGTTGCTCGACTACATCCGTCGCACACGTGTGGCGGCCGGTGAGGCCGGTGGTATCACGCAGCACATTGGTGCCTACCACGTTGAGACCGACCACGGCATGATCTCGTTCCTCGATACCCCGGGTCACGCCGCATTCTCGGCGATGCGTGCTCGCGGTGCGCAGGCGACCGATATCGTGATTCTCGTGGTTGCAGCCGATGATGGCGTCATGCCGCAGACCAAAGAGGCGATCCAGCATGCACGCGCCGCCGAGGTGCCGGTCGTCGTCGCGATCAACAAGATGGACAAGCCCGATGCCAACCCTGACCGGGTGATGCAGGAGCTGGTCGCAGAAGAGGTCGTACCCGAGGAGTGGGGCGGCGATGTGCAGTTCGTCAAGGTGTCTGCCAAGACAGGCGAGGGCATCGATCAGTTGCTCGACGCCGTGCTGCTGCAGGCCGAAGTGCTCGAGCTTGCGGCTGTGCATGACGGTCTTGCGCGCGGCATCATTGTTGAATCGAGCCTCGACAAGGGGCGTGGCCCCGTCGCCACCGTGCTGGTGCAATCGGGCACGCTGCGCCGTGGTGATCCGATCGTCGCAGGCGCGGAGTTCGGTCGCGTACGCGCCATGTTCGATGAAGCCGGTCGCTCGGTGAAAGAGGCCGGGCCGTCGATTCCGGTCCAGGTGCTGGGCCTATCCGCCGCACCGTCAGCGGGTGACGACATGGTCGCATTGGCCGACGAGCGCAAGGCGCGTGAAGTCGCGGAACTGCGGCGCGTGCGTCATCGTGATTCGCGCCTTGCAGAGCAGAAGGCCGCCAAGCTCGACCAGCTGTTCTCGCAGATGGCCGAGGGCGAGGTCGCTTACGTCAATCTGATCGTCAAGGCCGACGTACAGGGCTCGGTCGAGGCGCTGCGCGAATCGCTGCTGAAGATCGAAACGCCCGAAGCCAAGGTCCGGATCGTGGCATCCGGTGTCGGCGGCATCACCGAATCGGACGCCAACCTTGCTGTGACGTCGACCGCGATCCTGATCGGCTTCAACGTGCGCGCGGATGCGAGTGCGCGCCGCGTGGTCGAAGAGCACGGGCTCGATCTGCGTTACTACAGCATCATTTACGAGGTGATCGACGACGTCAAAAAGGCCATCTCGGGTCTGCTGTCGCCGGAAATCAAGGAAGAGATCATCGGTCTTGCCGAGGTGCGCGACGTATTTCGTTCGTCGAAGCTCGGCGCGATTGCCGGCTGCATGGTTATCGAAGGCACGGTCAAGCGCCACAACCCGATCAGGGTGCTGCGCAACAACGTGGTCGTTTACGAGGGTGAGCTCGAATCCCTGCGTCGCTTCAAAGATGACGTCAACGAAGTCAAGGCGGGTACCGAATGCGGTATCGGCGTGAAGAACTACAACGACGTCAAGGCGGGTGATCAGATCGAGGTGTTCGAGCGCATCGAGGTCGCGCGGGAAATCTGAGGCCGCAAGTGATGCAGGAGTTCGGTCGCGAAGAGCGCGTGGGGGCGGAGATTCACCGCGAGCTGGCATTGTTGCTGCGTGATGAGGCGCGCGATCCGCGTCTCAATCAGGTGACTGTGCAGGAAGTGCGTGTCGTTCGCGATCTGTCGCACGCCAAGGTTTATTTCACGACGCTCGATCCGGCGCAGGCGAAAGTCACCGAGACGGCACTCAACAAGGCGGCGGCGTTCCTGCGTCATCGCCTGGCCGAAACGATGAAGAACCTGCGCACCGTGCCTCGCCTCGCGTTCGTGTACGACAAGTCGATCGAGAATGGTCTGCGCCTGTCGTCGCTGATCGACCAGGCGATTGCGCACGACGAAGGACACGGCAAGTAGTGGGTCGCCGCAGTCGCCAACGGGGGCGCCCGGTCAATGGAATTCTCCTTCTCGACAAGCCGATCGGTTTGAGTTCCAACCATGCTCTGCAGCGCGTGAAGCGACTCTACGACGCGCGCAAGGCGGGCCACACCGGGAGTCTCGATCCGCTCGCTGATGGCATGTTGCCGATCTGCCTCGGCGAAGCCACCAAGCTCTCGGCCTATCTTCTGGACGCGGACAAGTTCTACCGTTTCACGATGCGCCTCGGGCAGACGACGGCGACCGGCGATGCCGAAGGCGAAGTGCTGAACGAGAAGCCCGTGCAAGGCATCTCACGTGAGGCAGTCGAACAGGCCGCATCCGCGTTCATCGGCGAGATCTCGCAGCTCCCGCCGATGTATTCGGCGCTCAAACACAATGGCAAGCGGCTTTACGAACTGGCGCGCGAAGG
>JAGRHA010000421.1 GCA_020445205.1 Gammaproteobacteria bacterium | reverse complement strand
CGTCGCATCAGCCAGATACCGAGGCCCTGGGCGTTGAGTTCGATGTCGGAGGCGAAGATCTCGCGGACCCGGTCGGAGGGCAGGCCGCTGTGACGTTGCCCTGCCTCGACGAGCAGGTGTTCGACTGCCGCGTACAGACGCTGAACGCGGCCCTGGCTGTCGCGCTGTTCTTCGGCGAGGGCGATGTCGACGTGCGCCTGGATGCTCGTGCGCAGCATGTCGACATGCGCCTGTGGTTTGCCGATGCGGCCGAAGTGGGTCAGGCAGCAGGCGCTGGGTGCGAGCGCCATCATGCGGTCGAGGCTGTCGAACCAGGCGTCGGGGTCGAACGCCACGGGTGTCGTGGTCGCGACCAGCAAGGCATCGCCATCGTCGCTGTCGCGGAACTGGCGGTAGCCGAGGCCGAAGGTGTCGCCCGTGTACAGGTATCCGCTCGCATGGTCGAACAGGCAGCCATGGTGGTTGGCGTGGCCGGGCGTATCGATGAACTGCAGTTCACGCCGACCCAGCGCGAAGGTCTCGCGATCCGCAGCGGCGTGAGCACGCGATGCCGCGATCGGCATTAGGTCGCCGAAGTCGCGCTGAAACGCCTCTTCGCCGTACACCTCGGTTGCGCCGGCCTGTAGCTTGGTCGGGTCGACCATGTGCGCCAGGCCTTTGGGATGGACGACGAGCGTGGCGTTGGGACATGCGTCCATCAACACCCCTGAGCCACTGGCGTGGTCGAGGTGGACGTGTGTCGGCATCACGTAACGCACTTGTTCGGGCGCCGCACCGGCAGCCGTGATGGCGTCGAGCACCTGTGGTAGCGAGTGACGGGTGCCGGTATCGATGATGGCGAGTTCGCCACTGTCGGCGACCAGATAGCAGGCGGCGTGCAGCGGGCCGTAGAGGCCGGTATCGATCAGGTAGCTGTCATGCCCGATAGGCTCTGCCATCATGCGTCTCCGATAAACCGCCGACCCAGTATAAGGATGTCGAGACTACGTCAGCATTGGTTAGCTTCAGTGTTTGTATTGCTCGCGGTCGTCTGCGTCGTCGCTCTCGTGGCGCTGGCCAGTGGCAGGCTGCGCGTCGACAGCGAACTGCTCGGGCTCGGGGTCGGCGCTGTGCTGGTGTTGCTGCTGTGGATCGCACTGCGCCGGCGCTGAGTCACTCGCGCTGCATCGCCGTGCTCTCGATACGCTGTTGCAGTGACTTCAGACCCTTGTCGTACTGGACGCCGATCATGCTGTCGAGCAACAGCCCCACGTAGCGACTGAACAGGTCCCAGCCGAACTCGGTGTGGAACAACCAGCGCACGCGCGTCGCCTGGCCTTCCGGCTCGAGCACGAAGCGGGCGACGCCCGAACCCTGATCGCCGAATTGCAGGCGGGTCACGACCTCACGTTCGGGCACGCTTTCGGTGATCTCCTGGCTGCCCTGGCCGACGCGCTCGTTGCCGCTCGACCACAGCATGCGTGAGCCGACCCCCTGGTCCGGGCCCTCGAAGGTGTACTGGGTTTGCGGATCGATGTCCGACCACGGCGACCACGCGTGAAACGCGCGCATGCTGTTGAGTTCGGGGAACACCTTCGCCGGCGGGGCGTCGATCACGATACTGCGTTCGACCGTGGTCGCCGACGGCAGCAGCAGCCCGATCACGGCGAACAGGATCAGCAGGATGAACAGCAGGCGAAAGGCGAGGCGGGCAAAGGCCATGCGCGGGTCTCCGGTCAGCGACGGCGAAACGGGAGTTTAACCTGTTCGGCGGCACGAATTTGTGGCGTGGTCACTCGCTCTGCAGTGTCGGCCGCCAGTTGTGTGCGACGAGCTGCGCACGCGCATCCTCGATGCGGAAACGCGTAATCGCGGCGTTGTCGACCAACACCCGGTACCAGGACGCCGCCGGCATGCGCGTGACATGGCCCAGCGTGGCGCGGATCACGCCGGCATGCGCGACGACCAGCAGGTGCTGTCCGGCGTGGCGCTCTGCAAGCGCCTCGAACACCCTGCCCACGCGTGCCCCCAGTTCGTCCAGCGGCTCGGCACCCGCCGGCCGATTGCCAACGGGGTCATCGTAGAAAGCGCGGTATTCGGCCGCGCGT
This sequence comes from Gammaproteobacteria bacterium, assembly GCA_020445205.1. Taxonomy (GTDB): domain Bacteria; phylum Pseudomonadota; class Gammaproteobacteria; order Chromatiales; family Chromatiaceae; genus Thiosocius. The sequence continues at coordinate 6,092 of JAGRHA010000421.1, read as the reverse complement.
TCCTGCTTCAAGCGTGCGCGCAACTCCCCTTCCCAGGCACCGAAGCCGACCTCGCGCAGGTCGTCGATGATCTCGAGCGGCAGTTGACGTTCCTCGGCCAGCGATTCGGCAAACGCCACACAGCGCTGCATCGGTGAACTGACGATGCGCTGCCAACCCGTGACGGTGGCGGCGGTGTCGTGCATCTGGCGCCAACCGAGTTCGGATAGCGCATCGTCGATCCCGTTGCCACGAAAACGTTGCCCGCCCTCGGGTTGGCCGTGGCGCAGGTAGTCGAGCAGGGTGGGGCCTTGCATGTTCATGTCAGGGTTGGTTCAGAGACGAGTTTGATATCATTGACCGCAAGACTACCTTTTGGCGGCGACCACGCAAATGCACAGAAATACCAAAACCTACATGGGTATCGACAAGGATCCGAAAGGTGCGATGAACCCGACCGGCAACATCATCCGCGACGCATGGATGTTCGGTCTGATCCCGGAGACCGAGACCTGCGAGGGCTGGAACACGCAGGGAATCGAGGCGCTGTACGAGAAAGTCACCAATGAGTGGGACAAGTACGGTCACCTGGTGTCGAACCTGCCGCCCGAGCTCGCCGAGCGCCATCGCGCCATCTACTCGGCGGCCGTCGAGCGTGCGCGTGCGCTGGGCTGGGATCCGGAGGCGCTGCTCGACGATGATTGAACGGCGTGCGGTCACGGCGTCGACAGCCGGTATCTGCCGGGAAGCGCGGTGCCGCCACGTCGTCGTGTTGCGCGAGGTCGCTGCGCATCGCGGGGTGTACCGCCCATGATGGTCACGACCGAGACTTTCTTCCGACCCGATGAGGTCGCGCGCGAGCGCCTCAGTATCCCCGGGGGGCTGTACAACCGCTGCCGCCTGCTGTTGTCGCGCTGCCAGTACGAGCACGTGTTCGTACCGATCCGCAGCATGCAGATCCTGGCGGTGATCGACAGCGAAGAAATCATCTTCGTCGACAATCAGGCCTATGCCGTGCGCGATGGCGAGGGTGGCCGATTGATTCTGCTGGCCTGGGAATACCGCCACGACCTGCGCGGTGATGACCTCAACGCGCCGGCGCCGATCGAACTCGTGTATTACGGCGACAGCGCGCGTGATCTGCACAACCGTATGATCGGTGAATTCGGCAAGGCCCTGGAACTGCTGGAACAGCGCGCGCGTGAGCATGGTTGCGAGCCACGCGCCAAGAAAGTCTTGCCTTTCCAGGGACGACACTGAGCCAGAACTCCCTAGATCGCAGGGCTTTGCGCCGCCTGCCACTCGGCATCGATCGTGGCATCCAGCCGGTCGAGTAACTCGCTGAATGCCGCGTCGCCGTGCAGCCGTGAGAACAGCGGATCGGCACGCAGCAAGCGGCGATTGCGGAATCCCTTCTCAACCAGTTTCGCCAGCTGCTCACGCGCCACATCGGCATGCCCGTCCAGCATTGCCAACCGTGCTCCGACGTAACCAGCCGCGAGGGTCTGCCAACCGTTGCGCCGGCTGCGTTCGAGCTCGGCACCACAGCGCTCGCGCCAGCGTACAGCCTCGTCGCGGTGGCCAACGCGCTCCTGTGCATCGACCAGCATGCTGCACAACAGCAGGTCGTAATCGGTGCGTTCGATCGGGTAGATGCGACCTTCGAGTGCCATGTCGAGCTGCTTGTGTGCCACGTCCATGTCGCCAGCGAGATAGCGCTGCATCCCAGCGCGAGCGTGCGTGAGGCGCCAATCGATCTCAGCGCCATTGGCGCGCGGCGGCGTCTGCAACGATTCGGTGGCCGCGTCGCGATCGGGGAGGCCGAGGACGGTGGCACTCAGCCTATCCAGGTAACGCTGCACGGCGCGACTTGCCGGGTGCAGCCCGTCGACCATGCGTGCGGCATCGGCGGTACGGCCGAGATAGGCCAGCACCATCGCCAGATTGGCTCGTGACAAGGGCGTTTGCGGATCGATCGCCAGTGCACGTTGCGACCAGCGATAGGCCGCGGCCAGGTCACCGTGGTCCAACGCGATCTCGGCACGCCCCCGGTACAGCTGTGCATCATCGCCAACTTTGTCCAGCAGCGCTGCTAGCAGCGCGTCCGCGGCGCCGCTGTCACCCATCCAGGACAAGGCGTTGGCGTGGTTCAGCGCGGCCGTCGTGAACAGTGGCTCGATCACGCGCACGCGCGCGAAAGCGGCTTCGGCGCTGCGCAGATCGCCCTGCTGGCGTTGCGCCAGACCGAGCCACATCCATGCTTCGGCATTGTTGACGTCCACCGCAATCGCGCGTTGCAGGTAGTCCACGGCGACGCCGTAACTTCCGCGCAGGTAATGCGAGAGCCCGATTGCGGCGAGCAAGTCGGCATCGGCGGGCGATTCCTGCAGCACGTGCTCGAGCAACGGCGTGGCTTGCGCAACTGCTTCGTCGAGTGCCATCTGGTCATAGTAGGAGGACAACAGGATCGTCGTCGCCAGGGCAACGCGCGCCGCGGTGAAATCGGGTTCGCGGGCCAGTGCGTCGCGGAAGAATGCCGCAGCGCGATGCAGACTTTGCGGATCACGGCGCGCACGATGGTAACGGCCCAGCAGGTAGAAGTCGTAGGCCTGCACATCGTGTGGCGTGGCATCGACCTCTGCGACCGGCGGCAGTCCCTGGCGCCCGCGTATGGCGTCTGCGAGTGTCGCTGCCATACGGCGTTGTGCCGCAAACACGTCATTGTCGGCATGGTCGCTGATCCGACTCAGCAACTGGCGGCCGTCACTCGCGTCCAAGAGTGCCACTGCCACGCGCAAGGTGTTGCCGTCACGGCGCAGGCTGCCGTCGACCACGATGTCGGCCTGCAGCAGATCCCGCTGACGTGCGGCGTGTGGGGCGCCAGCGAGGGACGACGAGACGGGACCGATGACGCTCACGTGTTCGAGTCGCCCCAGGGCATCGGCCAGTTCGATGGCGAAACCTGCGGCGATCTGCGCATCGTTTTCCTGCTCCGACAGCGAGCGGAAGGGCAGCACGGCAATCGTTGTCGTCGCTTCATTGGTCGTTTCGGACTGCTCCGTCTGAACGGCCAGGTACAGTGCCAGGGCCACCCCCGCCACCACAAGCAACAATCCTTTCCATGGCACGCTGCCGTGCGCTTTTGTCGTCGGGCTCGGGGCGGTTGGACGGCTGCCGCGATCGACCGCTGCGATCAGCCGATAACCGCGTTTGGGCACCGTTTCGATGTAGGTGCGCTCGCCGGCGCCGTCACCGAGTGCTTTGCGCAGCCGGGCAATGGCTTGATAAACCGAATGGTCGCCAACCACCTGGCCGTGCCAGACGCGGCCGAGGATTTCGTCCGTGGATACCACTTCGCCCGCGCGTTCGGCGAGGTACACGAGCAGATCCATGTAGCGTGGCTCGATGTGCACTTCCGCGTCGTGACCACGCAGCACGTTCAGGCGCGGAAGAACCTCCCACGGTCCGATCGACAAGCCTTCATCGGCACGGCTGCGATTCAAACAAATACTCCTGCGACTCTTTATTTTCAAAGACTTACGGCAGGTCACAAAACCATCAGGAAACCATTAGACAGTCCTTAGGCCGGCGCATGGGCAACCTGGTATCCCTGGCCCCCCAGCTTGCCCAATGAGGACCCGGGAACATGGAAAACGGTCGCAGTGGTGCGCGTCCACCGCGTGTCGACGTGCGCGAGCGCCTGGTAAGACTTGCCGCGCTGGCGCCGTTGCCGCGTCGCTCGCAGGAACTCGTCCTGCTACTCGCCGATCCCGATCTCGATATCTTGCAGCTGATCACCTTGATCGAGCAAACGCCGGCACTTGCGGCGCGGATCATGGGCGTGGCGGAGTCGGCCTTGTTCGGTCACCGTCAGCCACCGCGGCATGTCGCGGATGCCGTGATGCGGGTGCTCGGCCTGGACCTGGTACGCGATCTGTCGTTGTCGCTGATCCTGAGTCGGCAATTCAACGCCGAAAAGTGTCGTCGTTTCGATGGTCTTCGCTATTGGCGGCACGCAATGCTGACAGCGAAGCTCGCGCACGATCTCGCCATGGCGGCGACCGACATGGATATCGCTGAACGCCAGTCGGCGTATCTCGGGGGATTGCTGCACAGCCTCGGCATGCTGGCGTTGGCGGACGTGGCTCCCGAGCTGATGGACCAGGTGTTGCAGCAGGCCGCCGACGCCGGCGCGCCACCTCTGTCCGAATTGCAGCGCCGTGCGATGGGACTCGATTACGCTGGTGCGGGCGGTGCCGTCGCGACCGCCTGGGGGCTGCCGCAACGCCTGGTGGCCTGCATGGCGGCCCACCGCGACCGTGCCTACGACGGCTACTTTCGCGCGCTGGTGACCGTCGTGCGGCTGGCCGATCGTATCGCTGCCTGCTATCTCGAGAAAGAATCCGTGGAAACCTGCGCCGAAACGTGTGCCACGGAGTGGGCGTGGCTGGGCGTGTGCCCGGCGACGCGTGGAAGCCTGCTGGCCCGTTGGTACGCCGATGCAGACGAAGTCGACGCGCTTGCCAAGTTGTTCGCCGGTAAGGTGTCGTGACCACGGACGGCACCTTCCACGACGATGGCGACAGCGGTGTCGTCGCCCTGATCGATTCGCTACAGCTGTTGCGCCGCCTGTTGCATCTGAAACCCGGGCTTGCGCCGGCTGCGCTGTTGCAGCAAGTGGCTCAGGCGACGATCGGTCACCCGGCGTTCGCCGGCTGTGCGATTCGTACCACCTCGGGCAGGCGTGGTGACGCCGAACACGGCACGGCTTCCGTGCACGCGGTGAGTGTGCCCACAGCGCACATCGAACGTCTGTGCGCCGCGCCGCTCGTGTCGGTGATGCATTCGAAGCGCGTGTTGGTCGATCACGATCTGTCACGGTCATCCGCTGAACAACGCGGCAGTCTTGCCGTGGTGCCGGTCGCAGGAGAGGGCGTTCAGGGAGCCGTGGCCGTCTGGCATCCGCAGACCTTTCGCTTTCGTCAGTGGCACGAAAACCTGCTGTTTCTCGTCGCCGACGCCCTCGTACTGCTGTTGTCGGCACGTGTATCGGCGGCCGGCGCGCGTGTCGCGGATGAATCAGCGCCCCCGCCTTGGCCCGCGACACGAACTGACGGCAGTGCGCCGCAGATCGATCCGAAGACAGGCTTGATGAACCGCGCCGCGTTGGAAAGCCATCTGCAACAGCTGCTCGACCGGCGAACGGGAGCGTCTACAGATACCGTTCTGCTGCACATCAACATCGATCGCTTCCGCTTGATCCGTGATATCAGTGGCGACGCCGTTGCCGATCGCGTGATCGAATTGCTCGCCGTGTCGCTGCGCGAGCAACTCAGCGACGCGGTGGCACTTGCGCGGGTCGGTGGTGATCAATTCTGCGCCGTACTGCACCCGCTGTCGCAGGTCCTTGGCCAACGCCGTGCACAGGCGGTCATCGACAGCGTCGAGCTATTGCGTATGACGTACGCAGGTCAGCGCCATAGTATCAGTGTCAGCGTCGGTGCACTCGCACTGAGCGGTCGCGTATGGGCATTCGGCGAAGCACTGCAGCAGGCGCGCGACGCGTGCCGCGCCGCGCAACGCCAAGGTGGTGGCGTGGTTCGCTGGTACGACGATACTACGCGCAACTGGGAACGGGTCTGTGCCGATGGGCGCATGCTCAACGAGTTGACTGCTGCGCTGAAGGAGGGCGGTCTGCGCCTTTATGCGCAAGCGATCGTCCCGGCATGCCGAACCGGAGAGGGGCGACTCGATCCGGCAGCGCGCTTCGAGATCCTGCTGCGCATCCTGGACCAGGATGGCCAGGTCCTCAGCGCCGGCGTGTTCCTGCCGGTCGCGGAGCGCTACGGTTTGTCGGTCAGACTCGATCGCTGGGTGGTGCGCGAGACTTTCCGCGCCCTTGCCTCGTCGCAGGCCCGGCTGGCACGAACTGCGGTATTCGCCATCAACCTATCCGGACGCTCAGTCGGTGATGACGGATTTCTCGACTACGTGGTCGAACAGCTCGGCATGTCGGGGATCGATCCACGACGCATCTGCTTCGAGCTGACCGAAACCGCGGCGATCTCCGACCTCGTCGCCGGGCAGCGCTTCGTCGAGGCCTTGAAGCAACT
>JAGRHA010000420.1 GCA_020445205.1 Gammaproteobacteria bacterium | reverse complement strand
CCAACGTCGGCGCGAGATCCTCGTGTACTTCGGGCGACAACGAGATGTCACTCGTCTCCGGCCTTGTGAACGCCGCCATTGCCGCTACCAGCGCTTCGACGCTGCTATCGGCGAGATACGCGTTGCCGGCTTCGAATTGTTCGACATGGGCACCCTGATCATTGAACCAGTCGACGATACTCACCTGATCGGTCGTACCCAGTACCGAAACCACCAGATTGCCGCCCGAGCGTTCGAACCACAGACGGGTCGAATCCATACCCTCGAACCGCAGCGTGTCGGACCCTTCGGATTCATAGATGACATCCTGCCCATCACCGGTGGTCTGGACATACACATCGTCGCCGGCGCCACCGATGAGCGTGTCGTTGTCCAACCCACCTTGCAGTCGATCGGCACCTGGCGTGCCGATGAGCGTGTCGTTGCCGCCGCCACCGGCAATACCCGAGATGTTTGTCAACTGTGTGGCGGAAAAATCGAGCATGTTGGCACGCCGATCACCTTCGATCACGGCACCCGTCGCGCCACCATCAATCTCGTCGATCGAGTACTCGGGGCGCAGATGTCCTTGCACACCAATGACCGCAACGCCATCGGCTGCAACGATCCGGTCCATGCCGCTGCCGCCATTGAATGCGTCGAAATCTGCGCCTTCCGTCACCAGGAACGTGTCGTCGCCGTCGCCACCGTACAGCACGTCGTAGCCGGCGCCACCCACCAGCACATCGTCTCCACTCGATCCAATGAGTGTGTCGTTACCCCCACCCGCGTCGATTTCGGCGATATGGGTAAGACGCGTCGCCGAGAAATCGAGGACGCTCGCTTTGCCGTCGCCCTCGATCCGCCCACTGGTGATTCCACCATCGATTTCTTCGATGCCATTCGTCGGTCGGAATGAGCCTCTGAGCGCTATCGTTGCGTTGTCGAATTGCGCGACGACGCGGTCGTAACCCTCGTCACCGAAATATGCCGTGTAACCCTGAGCGGCCGACACGACGAAATCGTCATCGCCCCCAAGCCCCGACAAGGTATCGTTGCCACCGTTACCATTGATGATGTCGCGCCCCGCGGTACCGCTCAGCACATCGTTGCCGGATGTACCGAATACATGATTGTCAGTGGGCAACGCTGCGTGTGACTCGATCTCGGAGGCCGTGAGCACGCGACCGTCGGCGAACACGAAGGATTCAATATAGCGGCCGGCATGGCTGAACCAGTCAGCCAACAGGAGTTGATCGCCGGCGCCGAACCCGACCCGAAGTGCATCCGCGTCTCGCGTTACAGAGAGATCCTGCTCGCCAATACCAGGCGAAAATTCCACGCGGTCGTTGCCGCCAATGTCGACGATCGCGTCGTGGCCGTCACCTGCCGTGAACACATAGGTATCATCGCCAGCGCCACCGTCGAGGACATCGTCGCCCTTGCCACCGTCCAAGACGTCGTCACCGGCACCGGTTACCAGGCGGTCGTCGCCGTCCATGCCATCAACACGGTCAGTAACAGAGGAACCCTCCAGCAACTCGCCTGCGGACGTTCCCGCGAGGTCGAACCCACGTTGCAGCAGCTCCTCGTAGGATGCGACGGTGCCATCGGCGAACTCGAAAGTGTCGATATCGCGTGCACCTTCGAGCACATTCCAACGGTCGAAGTTCTCCAGGTGGATCTCGAGACCGTCGTCGGGGAAACGCAGCAGCAGTGAGCCGAACGACAACTGGACCGCCGAGCTCGCGTAGCCGTGGCCTAGTACAAGGTTGTTCGTCTGCCCGTAAAAGGAACGATCATTGATCCGCACGCTGCCGGCACCGAAGCCACTCGTCGAAACCACATAGGTATCCCGCCCGGCACCACCACTGAGTGCGATACCCGATGCCGACAGCGACACGCCGCTCGCACCCGTTGGGATTTCCACGCGCATCACGTCATTGCCGGCACCGCCGGCGACCGAGATGCCACCGGCCGCAAAATCACCCGGCCTATTGCCATTGCCGACACGTATCGTGATGTCGTCATCCCCAGCGCCCGCGTAAATCTCCGTGTCGAAGGCGCTCTCGTAGGCAACGATCGTATCGTCGCCCCCCTTGGCGAAAATCACGCCACCATTTTCGAGAACCAGGCTGTCGGCGTGTTCGCCGCCCCAGAACGCCCCGGACGCACCGAAGGGACGTCCGTACAGCGTCTGGATCGCCGTCTCTGTGCCATCGATCGCCGACTTCAACAGATCGGCGATACCGTCGCCGTCGATGTCCGCGACGGCGACTTGCTCCACACCATCGAGTGGCTTGCCCACGGCAATCTGACTGACGCTGGTGAAATCGGCGGGCGAGTCAGGATAAGGCGTCATCAGGCGGAAACCCTCACCTGCCGATAGACTCCAGAGATCGACCGTGCTGGCGTACGCCTCCGGCTTGCCGAAGATTACCCACGACATCCCGTTCTGGGTGCCATTGCCGGTAGCGGCATCGAAGCCCCCAGCAAAGGTCCCGATCACGATATCGCTGAAGCCATCGGCATTCAGATCGCCCGCGTCGATCTCGAAACCATCCGTCGTGAAGTAGGTGCTCGGCAGACCGGCAACAGTGAAACCATTGGTCCCATCCAACGTCGTGATATCGATCTCGGACGCCAAGGCCGCACCGCCGAACACGATGGCCAGACCGCGATTCGCATAGCCGACAGCCAGGTCGCCATAACCGTCGCCGTTGATGTCGCCGACACCAGAGACGGGCAAGCCCTGATACAGCACATCGATGGCGCGGCCATGCTCTGTGAGTTCGACATACTCGCCCGTGGACAGTTGATCGAGATCGAGCGACGGGCTCGCGGCGCGGCGCCCGTATACGATGCGGTGGGCCTGCACTTCGCGTAGTTGCGTGACGGTCGGATCGGACCATTGCGGTACCGCTCGCAGGTGCTTCGACGAAATGAAGAGGTCTTCCAGACCGTCGCCGTTGACGTCCCCGACCGCGTGCGTCGAGATGGCCGGCGATGTCGTTGTATCGTGACCATTCACGATCCGCGTGTCCGCCGCGGATACGAGGTCGTGCACCGATACGGTCTGCCCTTTCCAACGTGCGAGATCACTGATCAATCCGATGGCGCCGCTGTCACCCGCTATCAGCAACTCGCGTACGCCATCGCCATTCCAGTCGAGCGTTGCGACACGCGCCTCGGGATGCATCCAGGAGGGTTGCCCGGGATCGATGGCGGCGAGTTCGATGCGGGTGAGATCCGCGCCGCCGATAGCGCTCGTCGTCGCCCCCCAGCCAGCCGTCGTGCCGTGCAGGATCTCGAATGTCCAACTGCCCGCACGCTGTACGAGCTGGCCGATATCATCGAGGCCGTCGCCGTCGACATCACCCAGCGCCTGCAGCGTGGCGTCGAAGAAGCCGTTGTCGAGCACGTCGGCATAAACCCCGAAGGCCTGTTCCGAATACAACACCGGGTCGGCAAACCGGGTTACGCGCTGCGGGGTCGTCGACCAACCTCCGGGCTGGCCGTAGAAAAGGTAAGCCTCGCTGTCGCTCGAACGCTGGCTCGACACGACCACGCTACTCGATGCGTCGCGGTCAACCGCCGTTTGCACCAGGACGTCGTGAAAACCGTCACCATCGACGTCGCCCGCCGACACCATACTGTAGATCTGGGTGACGGCTAGCGCATCCAGAGCTGCCGAGTGCAGTACCGTTTTCTGCCGTGACGACCCGACATCGATACTCAGCGTTGCAGACACCTCGGCACCGACACTGTCGGTTGCCGTCAACACGAGTTCGACGGCGCCGACATCGGCCTCCGTCGGCAGGCCACCGAGAACACCGGTTTGCGGATCGAGCTGCAGCCAGGGCGCTATCTCTGAACCCGTGGCTGGCGCCATCGAGTACCGGAGCGTGTCGCCACGGTCGTGATCGACGAACAGCAGACCGCTCAGATTGAGGTTGAAAGCGAATCCCGCATCGGCGACCTGGCGTGCCGGCGGCTGCAGCGCAACGGGGGCATGATTGATTGCAACGACCTGCAGTGTCACCGCCACGTTGGCCGATAGGCCACCGCGGTCGACGGCTGTCACTTGCAACGACAACGAGCCCGCATCGTCGAACCCGGGAGTGCCGGTAAAGACGCCGGTTTGTGGATCGAGCGCCAGCCATTCAGGCAAGGGTGTGCCGTCGGACAGCGCTGCCGTGAAGGTCAGCGACTCGTCGTCTGCATCGACAAAGGCCGTGTCGGGAAGGTCCCAGCGTCCGCTGTCGCCGTCGACCGTTTGTGCGATGGACACGCTTTCACCACCGACCGGCCCGGTATTCAGACGTGATGTCACACCCTCGGCCACCAGCACCTCGCCAGATGGCGTGACGAGAACCCCGGGAAGCCGGTTGGCGCCGTCGACGACGAGTCCATAGCGCACGCCGCCCGTCACGACTTCGAGATCGGCACCGATGCGATTCAGGTACACGGGCACCGAGGGGTCACCGTCGACGACGATAGTGGTGCCTTCGCCGCTGTCGTCGATGACGACGCCCGTGTATCGATCGCTCAACAGGTAGACGTCATCGCCCCCCCCGCCGCGCAGCACCAGCCCGTCTGCATTGGCGACGAGCACATCATCGCCTGCGGTGCCATCGAGTATGCCGGCAACGGCGTGCGTGTCGGCAAGCAACCTTCCCGGCGTTGCTGGCGGGTCGAAGACATCGGCAATGGCAAGAACCGTGTCGTCTGCAAATCGGAT
>JAGRHA010000419.1 GCA_020445205.1 Gammaproteobacteria bacterium | reverse complement strand
GCCATAGGTGCGTTCCAACAGATTGCCCAGACGCGTCGTGCCGCTCACGCGCACGTACACGGGTGATTGGGCGTCGTTGAGCGTGGCCGTCAACGCGCCGTCGCCGCTCGAGTCCAGCGTGAGTTCCTGCCGCTGACCGTCGGCACCCTGTTGCCAGGCGCTGATGTCGGCACCATCCTGCAGCACCGCCGTCGTCGCCTGCACCTTCACTATCGGCGCCTGCCCGTCGGCGTCGACGGCCACCTCGGCGAGTTCATGCACCGCAAGACGGAAACGCTTCTCGCGCATGAACGTCGGACTGTCGACAGACAGCAGGAGTTCGAGCGAATCCTGCGCGTGCGGTTCGCTGAACTGCATGCCGTAGCGACCGTCAGCCGCTTTCTCGTCGCCCTGCTTGCCAGCGTCATTGAGTGTCAGCGGATCGGTGCCATTGGCATTGATCGATGCTGCGCGCACATCGAGCAGACGCAGGAACGCCTGGCGATCGACGAGATTGTCCTTGTTGGTCAGGTAGGCCTCGACGTGAGTTTGTTCACCCGCGGCAATGTGCGTGGGGACCTCCGACGTCTGCAACTTGAGATCGGTCACGACCATCACGCGATTATCGGGATCGAGGTCCGCTTCGAGACGCCATTCCCCCTTGGACGGGGAGGCGATCGTGATCATGTTGTAGCCCTGGTCGCGGAACCAGGCGATGCCAGCGGTCAGGTCACTGTCACGGAACTCGTCACCATTCGGCGAGCGCAACACGACTGGCGGTGAATCGGCTTCGTTGAATACCAGCACCGTGGCTTCGTTGATGCTGCCATCGACGACGAAGCGATTGTCCTGCAAGGGGACGGCGTCGGGTTTGCCCGCGGTCTCGAACACCTTGAGGAACACACGTTGCAGTTCTTCGGCGCTATCGACCTGCTGGTACCAGCCGCCGGTTCCGCCTGCGAGTTGTTTCATCAACGCATGGTCGGCACGTTCCGACAGTGCGATCGTGTGCACCTTGACCTGTGCCTGCTGCAACCGCGGCAGCAGCGTGTCGAGAACCCGCTCGCGAGACGCACTGTTGTCGGCGTCGTTCTTCGACACGTCGACCATGCCGTCCGTCAGCAGCACCAGGTGACGCGCGTGGGTGGTCGGCTCACCTTCCCAGTCCGACGACGCGCGGTCGAGCACCTCTTCGATGTTGGTGAATTGACCGGGGGAAGAAATCTGGTTGGACAGCGACTGTGTGCGCTTCTTCCACGCCGCGTCGACATCGGCGACCGGCACCAGGTTGTTCACCCAGCGCGCGAATGTCCACACGCCGGCGCGCGTACCCGGCTGCATGAGCCCGGCGATCATACGCAGTGCAGGACGACGCAGATTGTTCGGGTCGTTCTTGCGCATGCTGCCGGAGATGTCGATCAACACGCGAATATCGGCATGCTGCGGCGGTGCCGGCGCGGCGAATACCGACGGGATCGCCAGCAACATGACGACCGTGGTAAGCAGAATCGTGTGCAATCCATTGAGTGACTGCCGCATAGCTCGTCCCGGAAAAGAAAAATGTTCCTCACCGGGGTAACGGCAGACTGAATCGACGCTTGAGTTGGGTCGCTGTCGTGGAACGCCCGGCGATTGCGGGCAATGTGGGAATGGCGTTCAGTCGTCCGACGCGCGCGCGTAGGGGTTGTGTTCGCGCTCGCCCGGGATGCTGAAGCGCCGGTAGCTCCATTGGTAGAAAGCCGGCGCCGCGCGGACACAGCGCTCGACATCACGGTTGAGGGCGGCCGCCGCGACCTCCGGCGACGCGTCTCCGATCGCGGCGTCACCTTCGAAGCAGTGGATGCGGAACTGCTGCCCACCGTCGGGCAAGGCGTAGGCGAACAACACGGGGCTGCCGTGACGATGCGCGAGACGGCCGATCAGCGTCATGGTCATTGCCGGATGCCCGAAAAACGGCGCCACGACCCCCGACGCACCCGCCGTCTTGGGCACCTGGTCGGGCAGGATGACGATGATCTCGCCACGTTTTAGCGCCGCGTGGATCTCCTTGAGCCCCTGGCGGTCGATCGGCACCGGCTGTACGCCCGGGCGCGCACGCCCCGCGCGCATCACCGGGTCGAGCGCCGCAAGGCGTGGCGGCCGGTACAGCGCGGTGGTCGGTGCGATGCGCGTGATCACGTACGCGATCACCTCCCAGTTGCCGAGGTGAGGCAACGCAATGATCATGCCTTTGCCGCGATCGACGAGCTCACGCCCGAGCCGCATGAACGACTGGCCCTCGACGTGCTTCGCCCAATCGTGGTCGTCCGTGAGCCAGATCTTGAGCATCTGCGCCAGTGCGCGCCCTGTCTCGACGAGATTGCGCCGTGCCAGGCGCTCGCGCTCGTCGGCCGTTTTCTCGGGAAAACACAGCGCCAGGTTGACGCGTGCGTTGTGCAACGATCTTCCACCGCCCAGGGACATCAAGCGCCCGGCGAACGCGCCCAGTGCACCGGCGGCGCCAAAAGGCAGCACGCGCAACAGCGCGAACAGGGCTTTCGCCATCACATCACGCATGTGTCGATCCGCCGATGCCAGAACACCACTGCCACGTCGTGCCAAATCATTTTTATTGTTCTATAAATTCTTCTTGCAACCATGAGTGAGACAGTGCCATGAGCCATACCGAACCTGCGGAATTATCACCCAAACAGGCCTACCAGATGCTGCACGACGACCCTCGTGCGGTTTTGGTCGATATCCGGTCGACGATGGAATTCCTGTTCGTCGGTCATCCGGTCGGTGCCGTGCACGTCGCCTGGATCGACGAGCCCGACTGGGAGGTCAATCCGCATTTCATCCCCGAGATCCGCAAACTCCTGCTGGGCGGTGCGGTATGCGATGCCGAGGAAGGTTGCGCGCCCGTCATTCTGATCTGCCGCAGCGGCAAACGCTCGGCCGAAGCCGGCAAAGCCTTGCTCAACGCAGGACTGAAGAACGTCTATCACATCGACGAAGGCTTCGAAGGCGATCTGGACGACAAGCACCAGCGCGGCAACACCGGCGGCTGGCGCTTTCACGACCTGCCATGGGAGCAGTGCTGACCCAGCTCACACTACGCGCAGAGAGTCGGTTCAGCAACGATTTCGACCGTGTTAGTCTGTTGCGCATCGCCATCGGTGAAACCAGATAGATGCCCGCTTCGGTCACCCTGTGCACGCCCACTATGCGCGCCGGACTAGAAAACGTTCTTCGTCGTTACGGTCTGCGTATCGAATTGATCACCGGCACCGATCCGATCCCGGGCTCGTACTGGGGCGACAGCGAGGCCGGCCTCGTCGGCGACGCGCTTTATGTGCGCGAAGACACGCCGCTGCACTCCGCATTGCACGAAGCCTGTCACTACATCTGCATGGACGATGTGCGCCGTGCTGAGCTGCACACGGATGCAGGCGGTGACGATGTCGAAGAGAGCGCTGTGTGCTATCTCCAGGGCCTGCTCGCCGACGAGATCGGCGGCTACGACCGCGTGAGCCTGTTTACCGACATGGACCTCTGGGGTTACAGCTTTCGACTCGGCTCGGCGCGCGCCTGGTTCGACGAGGACGCGGACGATGCGCGCGACTGGCTGTTGTCGCACCGACTGGTCGATGGCGACATGCATGCGACATGGCGCCTGCGCCGGTGAGCGGGTGAACCGCCTCGTGACCCGCGGCACGTCGGTGACGCGACGTCATGACGCGTCACTGGGCATACGGCAGCGAAATCTCTGCGATTACAGACGGAACCACACACGATGATCAGAAAATGCCTGTTTCCCGCAGCCGGATACGGCACACGCTTCTTGCCGGCGACCAAGTCGATGCCGAAGGAAATGCTGCCCGTCGTCGACAAGCCGTTGATTCAATACGGTGTCGAAGAGGCGATGGAAGCCGGCATGAACAACATCGGCATCGTCACCGGACGCGGTAAACGCGCACTCGCCGATCATTTCGATGTCAGCTACGAGCTCGAACACCAGATCAGCGGCACATCGAAAGAGGGCTTGCTCAAGGACATCCGTCGCATCCTCAATGAATGCACGTTCTCCTATACCCGGCAGCGCGAAATGAAGGGACTCGGCCATGCCATCCTCACCGGAGAGACCCTGATCGGGCGTGAACCTTTCGGCGTGGTGCTGGCCGACGACCTGTGCGTGGGCACGGGTAGCGGTGTACTGGCGCAGATGGCGCGTATCTACGAGAAGTATCGCTGCTGCGTGGTGGCCATCGAGGAGGTTCCGCACGAGGAAGTGCACAAGTACGGTGTCATCGCGGGATCGGAACTCGAAGACGGGGTGTTCCTCGTATCCAAGATGGTCGAGAAACCCGATCCCGAAGAGGCGCCGTCAAACCTCGCGATCATCGGTCGCTACATCCTCACGCCAGATATCTTCGACGTGATCCGCAACACACCACCGGGGCGCAACGGCGAGATCCAGATCACCGACGCCCTGCAGACCCAGGCCACCAAGAACATGGTGCTGGCCTACCGCTTCAAGGGACAGCGCTTCGACTGCGGCAGCGTCGAGGGCTTCGTCGCGGCGACCAACTTCTTCTTTGAACGCTGGAAAGACGCTCACGCCTGACCGATCAGGCGCAGAAACGCTGCCGCCTTGTCGAGTGACTCCTGGTACTCCGCAGCGCACTGTGAGTCGGCGACGATGCCGCCGCCCGCCCAGTAGCTCAGTTCACCACCGCGCATCAGCGCGGTACGGATCATGATGTTGCTGTCGAGGTCGCCGTCGAATCCGAGCCGGATCACGTTGCCGCAGTACAGTTCACGTCGCACGGGTTCGAGTTCGTCGATGATCTGCATCGCTCGACGCTTGGGTGCGCCCGTGATCGAGCCCCCGGGGAAACAGGCCGCGATCAGATCGAGCGCATCCCTGCCCGCGCTCAGGCGCCCGCTCACGGTGCTCACGAGATGGTGTACCGTGGCGAACGACTCGATCTCGAACAACTGCGGCACATCGATCGATCCCGGCGTGCATACCCTGCCGAGATCGTTGCGCAGCAGATCGACGATCATCACGTTCTCGGCACGGTCTTTCGCACTGCTCAGCAGTTCACTGCGCAATGCCAGGTCCTGTTCGGCATTGTCACCGCGCGGCCGTGTGCCTTTGATCGGCCGGGTCTGGACCATGCCTCGCCGCAGACGCAGAAACTGTTCCGGCGACGAGCTCAAGACCTGCCCGAACGGGTACTCGAGCAGCGCGCCGTAGGGTGCTGGATTCTCGTGACGCATGCGTTGATAGAGCGTCCAGGGATCGACGTCCACGTACGCGCGGAAACGCTGAGTGAAGTTCACCTGGTAGCAGTCACCGTCGCGGATGTAACGCTGGATGCGCGCAAAGCCGTCTTCGTATGCGGCCAGCGGCATGCCGTGCTCGCGCATCGCACCCGTTGTCACGTCGGGAACCGCTGGTGGCGCACTCAGCGCATGCAGGCGGCGCAGCGCCGACTGCCAGTGTTCGGCTGCGCGAGGATCCCGCCCCTGACGCACGAAGAAGCTGCGCTGGCGCGCATGATCGACGATCACCGCCCAGTCGTAGATCGCGATCGCGGCATGTGGCCAGGCGTCTGCAGCAGCGCGCATCGGCAGCATGCCCATATCGCGCGCAAGATCGTACGCGAGAAATCCGATGGCCCCACCGCAGAAAGGCAGGTCGGCGAGTGGCCGCGCCGGCGCGCCGAGCTCACGTCGCAGACAGGCGAACAGATCCTGCGTCGTCGATTCGACGACACCGTCATCTCGGGCAATGCGCGTGACACCGTCTTCACGCATCAGCGTGATGTACGGATCGGCGGCGATGACATCGTATCGCCCGCCGCCTGACAGCGGAAATCCGCTGTCGAGCCATACCGGCCAGGGAAGCTCACGCAGCGGCCGATAGTAGGCCCTGCAATCGCTCCAATACGGCAGGCGCGTTACATAGATGTCGGTCACGGCAACAGCCCGGCGCGGCCCTGATCAGTATCGATGCCGCGCAGTTTAACCGCGTTCACGACGAGCGCCGGCCACTGGCGACAACGCCGTTGCGGGCGTGGGCGCCGCATGACGATGCTGCAGCACGGCCGTGGTTGCACGCCCCTGTCAGCCGGCGTTGGAGGTG
This sequence comes from Gammaproteobacteria bacterium, assembly GCA_020445205.1. Classification (GTDB taxonomy): domain Bacteria; phylum Pseudomonadota; class Gammaproteobacteria; order Chromatiales; family Chromatiaceae; genus Thiosocius. Next base: position 127 of record JAGRHA010000419.1, on the reverse strand, counting down.
GCGAGTTCGCGGCGGCTATGGCCAGAATGGGCGCAGGCGACGATTGCCCGCCAGCACCACGGCGCCACGACGACCCTGACCCGACAGACGACAAGCACGCTGCGATGCCGACAAACAAGTTACGGCT
>JAGRHA010000418.1 GCA_020445205.1 Gammaproteobacteria bacterium | reverse complement strand
GGAGAAAAGCGGCTGGTCGAGCATCACATTGACGTCGACGGGGATACGGTTCGTCGGCATGATTTATTTCGCACAAACGTCAGGTGCTGGTATTTCAGACACGAAACTGCGTGCGTCCGCCCGGCCGGTATTGTGCCGCACTCGCGCGCAAACGACACAAACAATGCGCACCACACCGACATATCGATTGACTCAGATCAAGTCGGCAACAGATCACGAGATTGTTGGGAAAGCGAAACCCATTTCTTGAGCGACCTCAAGGTTTGGCGACCAGCAGCCTGAGTAAGGTCGCGTCCATGGACACACCTGCCCACGGCAAGTTGTGTCCAGAGCCTGGAATGAAAAAGAACTGCCGCCAATTCGTGAGCGGCTGAAGCCAACTTTGGAGGACTCTGCGATGAGCCACACAACAACCGTCGCCGGTCGTTGGCTGGTGCGTTGCGCGTTGACGCTCGGCCTGATTGCCACGGCCAGCAGCGCGTTTGCCGCCCGACCATCCGGTGAGATAGGGAAAGACTGGGGAGACCCGGCGGGAAAGGAATGTGTCGAGTGTCACATGACTGAGAACCCCGGCCTGACCATGGAATGGAACCACAGCCAGCACGGTCAAGCCGGCGTCAACTGCCTTGATTGCCACAAGGCGGAGAAAGGCGACAAAGACGCCTTTGAACACAAGAAGCAACTCATTTCCATCATCGTCACGCCAAAAGATTGTTCCCGCTGTCACCAGCAGGAATTCGAGGAGATGGACGGTTCGCACCACTCGAAGGCCGGACAGATCCTGGCATCGCTCGACAACCTCCTGGGTGAAGTGGTCGGCGGTCCTGCCGCGGTCAACGCCGGTTGCCGCCAGTGTCATGGTGCAAAGGTCGAGATCGGCAAAGACGGCAAACCCACGCCGGGCACCTGGCCGAACACCGGTATCGGACGCATCAATCCGGATGGCAGCGAAGGCTCGTGCACCGCGTGTCACGGCCGTCACCGCTTCTCCAAGGCGCAGGCACGCACGCCTGACACCTGCGGCAAGTGCCATGTCGGTCCGGACCATCCGCAGATCGAGGTCTACAACGAGTCGAAGCACGGCATCATCTACCGCGCCAAAGTTGACGAGATGAACCTCGAGTCCGACAAGTGGGTCGCCGGTGTCGACTATACCGCCGCGCCAACCTGTGCGACCTGCCACATGAGCCGTGGCGGCGACCAGCCGAAGACGCACAACGTGGGTGAGCGCATCTCCTGGACCCTGCGTCCGCCGATCTCGCAGAAGATCAACCTGGTCAAGCTCGAGAACGGCCAGGAATTCGACGTCAAGGAAGGCGGCGAGATTCCCAAGGTTGGTGCTGAAGCCAAAGGCTCGAAAGTCGTCGAGGTACTGACCTGGAAAGACCGTCGCGCGAAGATGGCCGAGGTCTGTGCTGCCTGTCACAGCGAAGGCGTAATCGATGGCCACTACAAGCAATTCGATGACGTGGTCGATCTTTACAACGAAAAGTTCGCCAAGCCGATCGCAGCCGTCATGGGAGAGCTGAAGAAAGCTGGCTACACGACACCCGGCCCGTTCGACGAAGAAATCGAATGGACGTGGTGGGAGATTTGGCACCACGAGGGTCGCCGTGCACGCCATGGTGCGTCCATGAACGGTCCGGACTACACCTGGTGGCATGGTCTCTATGAAGTTGCCAAGCACACCTACTTCGAGTGGATTCCGCAGCTCAAGGAAATCGTCCACAAGAAGGATGGCAACGAGAAGTTCGCAGAAGCGATGCTCGACAAGTACTTCAAGCCCATCGAAGGTCACAGCTGGTACTTTGAAGGTATGAGCAAGGAACAGATCGACAAAGTGCGTAAAGGCTTCGAAGAGCGCTACGGCAAAGGCGCCTTGAAGTAAGTCTCAATGAGCTGACGGGCGTGTCCGGGCATCACTGGACACGCCCTTTTTTTGCGGAGTCACAACGCTATGCGCAGACTGATCGTCTTACTCGTTCTCACGCTTACGCTCACCCTGGCCGCTGCCAACGCGGCCCTCTCCGAACCGGAACCGACCATCGCTGACGGCGAACAGAAAGCGGCCGCGGGTGACCTCGAGGGTGCGACGAAGATCTACGAACGGATCACGCAGATCCAACCCGACTCGTATGAGGCATTCGCTCATCTCGGCGGCACGCAGCTGCTGTCGCAAGAATACGGCGAAGCGGTCAAGAGCTTCCAACGGGCCATTTCGCTTGGCGACGAAGGCGCGCGGTCATTTCTGGGTATGGGGATGGCCTACCTTCACATGGGCGCATTCGGACCAGCACGTGCAGCCTTTGTCGAGGCACGCGGCCGCGGGACTGCCAATGCCACGGAGGTCGATGGCATCATTGCCTGGATCGATACGCGCCAACCCGGCAACCAGACATTCACGCCCTGACGCAGCGCGGCCGACGTCCGCACTACCGGGCGTCAGCGCTTATCCCGCGTCAACACCAGCGATTGCTCGGATTGTCGATCCGAGCGTCGCACTCCACCGATCAGGCTCAGGCGATCCGCCGACAGCGTGAGCCGATGCACGTAGCGAAAATCCTTCTGTTCGAAGACCAGCGCCAGGGTGACCTCGAATTGGTCGCCGTTCAGCGTACCCGGCCCGCGTTTCCACACTTCGTGCGAATCACGGTGCGACTCCTCGACCCAAAGCTGACCATCCCGCTGTCGCACTGACCAGTAGTTGCCATTCGGCAGATACCAAAGTCCGACATAATCGACGGCGTCGTCACTCCCCCTTGCCCACCACAGCAGGCCGGCGACGACCATTGCCGCACAGACAGCGAGCACTGCCAGCCAGCGATAGGGCCGGCGTGACGCGCCCCCAGCGACAATTCCCGCTTGCCCGAGAACCGTGGCCAGGCGCGACATATCGTAGTCCCACCGTGACTCCGATAGCTCGACGGCCTGCAGGCGCGCCAACTGGCGAATCGACACCGGCAATTCGTCTTCATCGGGCATGCGCGCACCTTCGAGCAACACCGGGATCACCACCATGCCCGGCTGCCGCAGCGCCATCTCGACCTCGTGGCGCACGTGGTCATCAGGACGATCGAGCCTGCGCTCACCGCGATCGCCCTTTGCGTTGAGCCAGGTATCACCGATCAACACGAGGCATACCCGTGCCGCCGCCATCGCCTGCGCCAGCGCCTCGACAAAATCCGCGCCGGCATCGATCGAGTCGATATCGCGGAATGCCACGGCCCGGCCATAGCGACGGGCGAGATCATCGCTGATTCGGCCTGCATAGCCCGAGGTATCCGTGCGCCGATAGCTGAGAAATACGCCATGTCCGGTCATCACGCTGCACGCCTCCCCTGGCGAACGGTCAGGTAGATGCCGGTCGCCACGAGTACGATACCGGCCAGGTGGTAAGCACCCGGTTGCTCTCCGAGCAGCGCGACGGCCAGCAACGTACCGAACACCGGCATCAGGTGAATGAAATGTCCCGCCGCGTTGGCACCGATGAGCTCGACACCCCTGTTCCAGAAAAGATAGGCCAGTGCAGAGGGAAATATGGCCACATAAGCCACGGCAAGCAGATTCGTCGCATGCCAGTCGACGGCAGCACCACCAGCACGCTCCGCGAGGTACCAGGGCAGCAGCAACAGCGTGCCGACGGGCAGGATGAAACCGAGAAACGCGCGCGGATCGAGCGCTGGCGGCCGCCAGCGCAACAGCACGGAATAGAGGGCCCAGGAGAATGCCGCCGACAACACCCACAAGTCACCGACAGGCCAATCGCCCGCCCACAGCTCTGCCGGCCGCCCCCGGCTCATGATCACGAAGACACCTGTCAGCGACAACATGATGGCCGCCCACTCCAGCACCGTGGTGCGCACACCGAACAGCAGGCGGTTGAGTAACAGGACCTGCAGCGGCAGCGTCGACTGGATCAGCACGCTGTTGGTTGCCGTGGTCGTCTGCAGCCCCGAGTAGACGAACGTGTTGAACACGGTCACGCCCAGCAAGGCAAGCACAGACATGCGCAACCAGCAGGCGCGCAACAGGGACCATTGTCTCCACAGCGGCCGCCAAACGAAGGGCATCACCAGCAGACTCGCCGCCAGCCAGCGCCAGAATGCGAACGCAACGGGCGGAATGCTGTCGTGCACGGCACGCCCGAGCACGAAGTTTCCGGCCCAGAACAGGGCACACAGGCCGAGCAATAGGCGCGGCCGCTGCATCACGTCCAGCATCACCTCAGACTGTCAGCAAATGCTCACGGTAGTGACGAAGCTCCGCAATCGAGTCGCGGATGTCGGCCAGCGCGAGGTGGGATGAGTCCTTCGTAAACCCACTGTACACGGACGGCGCCCAGCGCCGCGCCAGTTCCTTGAGTGTCGACACGTCGAGATTGCGATAGTGAAAAAAGCCCTCGAGTGACGGCATGAGTCGGGCCATGAAACGTCGATCCTGACATATCGAGTTCCCGCACATCGGTGACACGCCCGGCGTGACCCATGCGGCCAGGAAGGCGAGCGTCGCCTGTTCCGCGTCGGCGACGCCCACCGTGCTCGCCTGCACGCGGGCCGTGAGCCCCGACTGCCCATGCTGGCGGGTGTTCCATTCGTCCATGCCGGCGAGGATCTCCGGCGGCTGGTAAATCGCGATGACGGGTCCCTCCGCCAGTTCGTTGAGTTCGGAGTCGGTGATGACTGTCGCGATCTCGATGATCTGGTCATGCGCCGGATCCAGCCCGGTCATCTCCAGATCGATCCATATCAGGTTCGTTTCCGACGCTGTCATCGAGCCCCCTCGCCACTGGCGATAAAAACGTTGGATTCTAGCGCGCACGGGCCGCGCGTCGATGACGAACACCGGCAAACCCGGTTTTCGTCAGCGCGGCGCAGGCGTGGTGCCTGTCGCAATTTCCCTGTTCCTCGTGCGCCTAGGCAGGAAATCGACGACGGCTGGCGTAGAATCCCGCGCATGAGCACCGTCACCGCAATATTTCTCCTGACCCTGGCCATCGGCCTCGCGCTGCAGCTATGGCTATCTGCGCGCCAAGCGGCACACATCATCCGCCACCGCCGCGACGTGCCGGCAGCCTTCGCCGGCCGAATTTCGACCGACGAACATGCCAAGGCCGCCAGCTACAACCTTGCGCGACTCGGCGTCGAGCGTTGGGACCTTGTACTCAGCACGGCGCTGCTGCTCGCCTGGACGCTCGGCGGCGGGCTCGATTGGTTGAATGCGCAGCTCGATCTCCTCGGGTTATCCACGCTATGGCAGGGCATCGCGCTCGTGGTCAGCGTCGTGCTCATCGCCAGCGTCGTCGACCTGCCGCTGTCGATATGGCGCACCTTCGGCATCGAGCAGCGATTCGGGTTCAATCGCACCACGCCGGCTGCATTCGTCAAGGACCGCTTGCTTGGCATGGCGATCACCCTGCTGCTCGGTATCCCCCTGGTCGCGGTGATCCTGTGGCTCATGGACAGTGCCGGCCATCTGTGGTGGCTCTGGGCGTGGCTGGTCTGGATGGGATTCACCCTGTTCGTCACGTGGGCCTACCCGATCTGGATCGCGCCGCTGTTCAACCGCTTCCGCCCCCTTGATGACCACGCCTTGAAGGGCCGTCTGGAACAGCTGCTCACACGCTGCGGATTTCGCAGCAGTGGCATGTTCGTGATGGATGGCTCGCGCCGCTCGGCACACGGCAACGCCTATTTCACCGGATTCGGCCGCAACAAGCGCATCGTGTTCTACGACACCTTGCTCGACGGTCTCACCGCCGACGAAATCGAGGCTGTGCTGGCGCACGAGCTCGGCCACTTCAAACGCCGCCACATCGTCAAGATGCTGTCGTTGTCGGCGCTGATATCCCTGGTCGGCCTCGCGCTGCTTGGCTGGCTCTCGCGGCAACCCTGGTTCTATCACGATCTGGGCGTGAGCGAGATTTCTTCCGCCACCGCCCTGACCCTGTTCATGTTCGTGCTGCCGGTCTTCACGCTTTTCCTGAGCCCGTTCACTGCGCGGCTCTCGCGACGGCACGAGTTCGAGGCCGACGACTTCGCGGCCGAGCAGACCGACGCACGCCACCTCATCAGTGGCCTGGTCAAGATGTATCGTGACAATGCGAGCACACTTACGCCGGACCCACTGTACTCGGCGTTCTACCACAGTCACCCCCCTGCTTCGGTTCGCGTCGCGCACCTCGAGGACCGTCTCGCGGTCGATGGCGCCTGAGGCCGGGTACACAGGAGTTCTCACGTATGAAGACTGTCATCTCCCTCCTCATCGGCATCGGTGCCCCTGCCCTGCTGACCACCGCTGCAGTCGCTAGCGATTTCGACGCCGGTCCGTACCATGACGCCCAATGCACGCGTTGCCATGACACTGGCGTGTACACACGCAACGACCGTCGCGTGCAGAACTACCCCAAACTCGCCAGCCAGGTGGCACGCTGCGACGCCAATCTCGCGACCAAGCTGTTTCCCGAAGACCTTGGCCAGCTGACCGATTATCTCAACGACAACTACTACCACTTCGCCAAGTAATCACGATCCCGCGGCGATGGCTCGACGGCGACTCACCGAACAACAGAAGAACCGCGTCGCCAGGATTCAGGAAAAACGGCGCGAGCGCGCCGCCAGCGTCGCCGAGCAGGCACTCGCCGACGCACAGGATGTCATCACGCAGCGTGGTCGTGTCGTTGTGCGGCACGGCCGTAGCCTGTTGTTACGCGCGCAAGATGGCCGCAACGTGCACGCGATGTTCCGCGCCAATCTCGGCGAAGTCGTGTGTGGGGACGAAGTGCTCTGGCAACCCACGGGCGACGACGAAGGCGTCGTGACTGCGGTCCAGCCGCGCAGCACAGCATTGTCGCGCCCTGACTATAGTGGTCAGGACAAGGCGATCGCTGCCAACATCACGCAATTGGTCGTGGTCCTGGCCGTGCGCCCCGAGCCCGTCAGCTATCTGCTCGATCAGTACCTGGTCGCTGCTGAACGCATCGGTGTCGCGGGACTGATCTGCCTGAACAAGATCGACCTGCTCGACGATGCCGAGCGCGGGATGTTTCACGCCCACTACGCACACTACGAGCACATCGGCTACCCGATGGTCGAGATCAGTGCGAAGACGGAGCATGGGCTCGATCCCCTGCTCGATCGCCTGCGCGGCGAAACGAGTATCCTGGTCGGCCAGTCGGGCGTCGGCAAGTCGTCGTTGATCAACGCCCTGATCCCGCGCGAGAACGTCGCCGAGGGCCGGCTCTCCGACGCCACCGGGCTTGGTCGTCACACCACGTCGGCGGCGACCCTCTATGCGCTGCAGAGCGGGGGGGAACTCATCGATTCACCGGGCGTGCGGAGCTTTCGCCTCGGCCACCTGACACGCCGCGAACTCGAGCAGGGATATCGCGAATTCCGCCCCTACCTGGGACGGTGTCGATTCCACAATTGCGCGCATCTCGCCGAGCCCGGATGCGCCATCCGCGCCGCCGTCGAACACGGCGATATCGCCGCGGCCCGGCTGGACAACTACCACCACATGCTGGCGCAGGCCGTGAACACCGAATGAACCGTGCCCGCTGCAGCCGTGGCGCAGTCGCGGTACGCTCCACAACACTGTGAGAAAAGCGAAATCCGACATGAACTATTGGCTGATGAAGTCCGAACCCGACGTGTTCGGCATAGACCACCTTAAAAAAATGCCGAAGAAAACCGAACACTGGGATGGTGTGCGGAACTACCAGGCGCGCAACATGATGCGTGACGAGATGAAGAAAGGCGACCAGGTGTTTTTCTACCATTCCAACTGCGACGAGCCGGGCATCGTCGGCATCATGGAAGTCGTGCGCGAAGGCTACCCGGACGACACCGCCTTCGATCCCGACGCCAAGTACCACGACCCGAAGAGTGACCCGGACAATCCGCGTTGGTTCATGGTCGACGTCAAGTACAAACGCCACCTCAAGCGCAACATCTCGCTGCGCGAACTCAAACAACTGGATGATCCAGCGCTGCGTGATCTGCCACTGCTGCGCAAAGGCAACCGACTGTCGATCATGCCGCTCAGCGAGGCGCATTGGCGGCGCATCCTGGAACTCGAATGAGCGTCCTGCTGCGCTTCTGACACGCCACCACGGGACTCCGCGTTATGTCACTCGACACACTGGTCACTGCTGCGCGATTGCACGCCGAAGGCGACAACCCCGCGTGGCGCGTGTTCGACTGCCGTTTTGATCTCGCAGACACGGCCCGTGGTGAACGCGACTATCGGCGGGGGCACGTTCCCGGGGCCCTGTACGCCCACCTCGATCACGACCTGTCGTCGCCGATCACACCCAGCAGCGGTCGTCACCCCCTTCCCGATCGTGACCGCTTGTGCGACTGGCTCGGCCGGTGCGGTGTCGGCAGCGATACCCAAGTCGTGGCATATGACGACAGTGGTGGCAGCATGGCCGTGCGACTGTGGTGGTTGCTGCGCTGGCTAGGCCACACGCAGGTCGCCGTCCTCGATGGTGGCTGGCAGGCCTGGACCGCTGCCGGCCTGCCCGAAGCGACGCTGCCGACAACCGCGCCGGCGGGATGTCGTTTCGTCGCAGGTGAGCCCGCCGCATGGTTGGTATCCACCGACGATATCGCGCGCCAACTGGCTGAAGGCCGCGACGATATCCTGCTCGTGGACGCCCGCACCGCGGTACGTTTTCGCGGCGAGGCCGAGCCCATCGATCCCGTCGCGGGCCGCATTCCTGGCGCCGTCAACCTGCCGCTCGCCGACAACCTCGCCAGTGACGGGTTGTTCAAAACCGCGGCCGATTTGCGCGCGCTGTATGCCGGCGCGCTGGGTGATATTGCGCCGCAGCGATGCGCGGCGATGTGTGGTTCCGGCGTCACCGCGTGCCACAACCTGCTGGCGATGGAGATCGCAGGCCTCAAAGGCGCGGCGCTCTATGCCGGCTCGTGGAGTGAATGGATACGTGATCCGTCGCGGCCGGTCGCGACAGGTCGCTGACACGACTGAAACAGCGCTGCGCCAGCACTGCGCACCGTCATAGGCGCTGCGAGAAGGCACGCGATTGCGGCCTGACTGCTGCACCCCGTGCGTGGACGTGGCAATTTCCGCGGCACCGTCGGCGTTACGACGGCTGGCATGCCTCAGGTGGCGTGAGCGCGATGGCGAATGCACGATCAAGGTCGATGTGCATGCGTACGGCCTGCGGTGTCGTCTCAGTCTCGTAGACCACGACCACATCGATCTGCCCGCCATCCTCGGCGATGAGCGCAATGCCCTCGGCCTTGGCGCCGCCCGGCGTGCTGACCTCATCGAGCAGGACGACTGGCGTGATCGTCGCATCCTTGCCGGGGATTTGATCCCTGCCGTCCCACCACCACAGGCGAAACGGTGCTGAGCCGTCGTTGACCGTGCCCGAGAGCAGCAGGAACCCGTGCTCCAGCGCGACCATGTCGCGGATCCCTTGGCCGTCGAGACGGATGAAACGCAGGTCGTAGCGTTTGGGATGATCGAAGTCGACACGCATGACGGGTACGAAGTTGTCACGTAGCACCGGGCCGCGAAACCCCAGGTGGAGTCGGCCATCGTGGTAGGCCATACCCTCGATATCGATGCCGTTCTCCTTGGCCGGAATATCGTAGAAGCGACGCAGCAGCGGATCGGCACGCAGACGTTTGCTGAGGTCGATGCGATCCGGCCTTCCCACCTCGCCCGTCTGCACGTCGAATTTGATCCGGTACAGGCGGCAACGTGATTTCTGGCGCTGCACCTGCAACACGCGTTCGCGGTTCTTTTTCACTGAAAGCTCGTCCAGGAGACGCCGGCGGCGACTGGAATGGGAGCCGATGACATACAGGAAGCCTTCGCCATAGGTGATGGCTTCGATATCGACCTCGAGATCCTTGGCCGCAAGCGACACACTCTGCCTGAGCTGCCAGCCACCGAGGGCGTCATCGCGGGCCAGGATCTGCAGACAGTGCCCCTCGTCGGCACCGAGGACAAGAAAATCGCCGGCGATCGCGACACCGCTGAG
>JAGRHA010000417.1 GCA_020445205.1 Gammaproteobacteria bacterium | reverse complement strand
TCCAGGTCATGAACGAGGCGGCGTGGGTGCTGCTCGGCATGCCCGTGGCGATGCGCCATTACCCGCTCACCGAAGCATCACCGCCGCTCGCGCAGCAGTACCACGCCTGGCGCCAGGATCCCGGCGGCGACTTGCCCGACTTCCGCGCCACGTCGGGTGGGCGCGACCTGAGGGCCGGGTTCACGCCGATCGGCGATCGCGACAACCGCGGCACGCTGATCGTGCTCGAGGACACCGCACGCCTCACCGCCGAGGCGCAGCAGCTCAAGCTGGCCTCGCTCGGCCGTCTGACGGCCGGTATCGCGCACGAGATCCGCAACCCGCTGGGCGCCATCAGCCACGCCTCGCAGCTGCTCGACGAATCACCGCAGCTGCCGGCCCCCGACCGCCGGATGATCGAGATCATCCGTCACAATTCGCTGCGTGTGAACGAGGTGGTTGAGAGCATCCTCAAGCTGTCGCGTCAGGACAACCCGCATCCGAAACCGCTCGTGCTGGCGCCGTGGCTCACCGACCAAGTCGAGGATATCCGCCAGATGCACCATTTCGCCGTCGATCAGATCCAAGAGGAGATCGATCCCCCGGGCACTACGGTGTTCGCCGATCCGGGGCAGCTGCGACAGGTGATCGATGTGTTGTGCGACAACGCGCTACGCCACTTCGACCGTGAGCCGGGGCAACTCAATATCCGCATGGTCGGCGGCATCACACCGGAATCCGGTGGACCGTTTCTGGAACTGCGCGACAATGGCCCGGGCATACCGAGGCGCGCCGAGGCGAACCTGTTCGAACCCTTCTTCACCACGCGCAACGAGGGCACGGGACTCGGCCTGTACATCGCGCGACAGCTGTGCGAAGCGAACCACATCCGCCTCGAATACATGCGCCAGCCACGGGGCGGGAGCTGCTTTCGGCTAAGCTTCCCCAATCCCAAACGTACGAAGAAGTTATGAGCAATCCGCTGGCGCTGATCATCGACGACGAACCGGACATCCGCGAACTGCTGGAGATTACCTTGTCGCGCATGGGCGTCGATTGTCATACCGCCGGCACGGTCGCAGAGGCGTTGCATTGCCTGGGCGGCAACCGCTACGGCCTCTGCCTGGTTGACATGCGTCTGCCCGACGGCAGCGGTATCGACGTGCTGCAATATGTCGCCGCAAATTGCCCCGACATGCCGATCGCCGTGATCACGGCACACGGCAACATGGAACTCGCCGTCGAGGCGCTCAAGGCCGGTGCCTTCGATTTCGTCTCGAAACCTGTCGATCTGCCCGTGCTGCGGCGCCTTGTCGAGACGGCGCTGCGCCTCGACACCTCCACACGCGCAGGCGACACGCCCGTGGGTGACGGTGAATTGATCGGCAAGTCGCCGGCAATGCAGGAGATCCGGCGACTGATCGAAAAGCTGGCACGCAACCAGGCGCCGGTATTCGTCAGCGGCGAATCGGGGACGGGCAAGGAACTCGCCGCGCGTGCCATCCATGCACGCAGCCCGCGCGCCGGCAAAGCGTTTGTCGCCGTCAACTGCGGCGCCATCCCCCAGGAACTCATGGAAAGCGAGTTCTTCGGCCATGTGCGCGGCAGCTTCACGGGCGCCCATCGTGACAAACCCGGTCTGTTCCAGAGTGCCGACGGCGGCACGTTGTTTCTCGACGAGGTCGCCGACCTGCCGCTGTCCATGCAAGTGAAATTGTTGCGTGCGATTCAGGAGAAGCGTGTGCGACCGGTGGGCGCGGCGACGGAAGAACCGGTCGACATCCGTATCATCAGCGCGAGCCACAAGAATCTCGCCGAGATGGTCAGCAACGGTGAGTTCCGCCAAGACCTCTACTACCGCATCCACGTGATCGAACTGCTGATGTCGCCGCTGCGCAGCCGTCGCGAAGACATCGCCGTCATGATCGATCACATCCTCGGCCGCCTTTCACAACGTACCGGCATGAGCAAACCGCGACTCGACCGCGAGGCACTCAAGGCGTTGTACGAATACGATTTTCCCGGGAACGTGCGC
>JAGRHA010000059.1 GCA_020445205.1 Gammaproteobacteria bacterium | reverse complement strand
TGTTGCCGCAGCTGGCCCTGACCCTGACCAATGCGACCGTGATCACGGCGGCCATCGCGGCCGACTACTTTCCCGCAGACCGGGCGCGCATCACGCCCGACCGCCTGGCGATGTCGACGGGTGTACTGAACCTGTTGCTCGCGCCATTCGGTGCGTTTCCCATGTGTCATGGCGCCGGGGGCCTCGTCGTGCAGCACCGCTTCGGTGCGCGCACCGGACTGGCGCCGGCGATCTTCGGTGTCACTTGCCTGTCGCTGGGGCTACTGCTCGGCGAACACGCATTGGACCTGCTGGCGGTGCTACCGCTCGCCGCGGTCGGTGCGATGTTGCTGGTGGCCGGGTTCGATCTGGCGAACAGCAAGCGTCTGCGCAAGGCGCCCTTGGACGAGCTCGCGGTGATCGTGGCGACGGCAGTCGCCTGTGTTGTCGTCAACGTCGCCATCGGCCTCGTCGCCGGCGTGTTGTTCGAGTGGTTGCGGCGCATGCTCAAGGTGCGTGGGCAGGCGACATAATTCGACCGCGCGACGACCGTTTCGGATAAGGTGCGGCGATGAGCGTCAATTCGTGTTGCGGTGAATCGTTGGCCACCGCCAAGGCCGGGACCGGACATCCCACCAAGACGTTCAATCAGTGACTTGTCCTGCGCAGTCGCCGGAACGTGCGTTTGGCGATGACCTCGACGGCGAAGGATCGTGCGGCACAGGCCAGTGATGGCCGCTGCAACAATCCACGCAACAGGTCGTCGCGGCCGTTCGGCCGCCCGAGCGTCTTAGGCGACGTGAACGTAACTGATGACGTCAAGCATCACCGTGCGCCCGATGAGAGTTCCGGGCGGCGTCGACACGAGGATAAGCGTATCGGCACGCAACGCCATACTGCCCGGACAGCGCCGATCCTGTCGCTGCAACGTCTACGCTGGTGGCAGATGTTGTTGCCATGGCTGCTGGCCGGTCTGCTGCTGCCGCAAGGGGCACGTGCGGAGCGATCGTTCTCGCTCGACAGCGGCGATGAGATCGTCTACGAACGCTGGGCAGGCGGCGATGCAGCGCGCGTGCTCCTGCTGCCGGCCGACGAAGGCTTCACCGAAAACGAGATGGCGTTTGGCCAGGCGCTCGCGGCCGAGGGTCTCGATGTCGTCTACCCGAGGCTGCACGACAGCTACTTCCTCACGCCCGGCGCGTTCAGTCTCAGCGCCGTGCCCACAGCAGATCTGGTCGCTTTCCTTGCGCACATCGACGACGGCGAACGCCCGCTCGTACTCGTCGCCAATCAACGCGTTGCGGTCATCGCCCTGCAACTCGTCGATGCCTACCAACGTCACGTCTCGGATCGTCGGCCAGCCGGCCTCGTGTTGTTGAGCCCGTACCTCGAGGCCAGCGCGCCCATCCCGGGTGCGCCGATCGTGTTTCACGCTGCGGCGCAACGCTCGAACCTGCCGCTGGCATTGTTCCAGCCGTCGTCCTCTTCGCGCATGTACTACCTCGCGGACACGATTGCGGCGCTCGAATCCGGTGGCAGCCCGGTCTATGCGCGTATCGAGCACGATACACGCGATGCGTACCATATCTGGCCAGAGCAGATCACTGCGCACGAGGCGGTGCAGCGCAAGCGCCTGCCGGCGGACATCGCGGCAGTGCTGCCATTGCTCATCGCCAGCGAGGCCGCACCGTTGCCGTCGGTGAGCGCCGGCGCGCCCGGCGCCCGGCGCAACACGGTATTCGCACTGCCGCAAGCGATTGCCGATATGCCCGCAGCGCCGGCATTCCACCTCACCGATCTCAATGGTCGCGCGTGGACCGTGGACGATCTGCGACAACATGTGGTGTTGCTGAACTTCTGGGCGACCTGGTGTCCGCCCTGTGTCGAGGAGCTGCCGGCGCTGATGCGCCTGAGGGCACGCATGCCACAGGCGGATTTCACGATCGTGAGCATCGATGTGGGTGAAGACCAGGCGACCATCGAGCGCTTTCTGCACGATCACGGCATTGCGCTCGGCTATCCCGTGCTCGTCGACAGCGAAGGCGACACCGTGAAGCGTTGGCACATCACGGGCTTTCCCACCACCTTCATCACGGACCGCCGCGGGCGACTGCGCTATGGCCTGATCGGTGCGATCAACTGGGACAGTGACGAGGTGGTCGCACTGATCGAACAGTTGCTCGACGAGTGATCGTGCGGCGACGTGCCCGGGTTAGGCGGGCTGAGGCGGCTGACGGTCGGGGCGGACGAAAGCAAACACGGAAAGTGCGAATACGGCACCCAGGGTGTCGGCCAGCATGTCTTTCTGTGCATCCCAGATGTCGCCCTGCGAGCCGAGGAACTCGATCCCTGCGTCGCCGCCTTCGAGCACCGCGTACCACCACTCGATGATTTCATAGGCTGCAGCGATGCCCATCACGAGTAACAGTGCGAAGGCGTTGGCCGGCGCATAACGGCAATGGCCTTTGCGCAACATCCATTCAGCTGCAGCAAAGGCAAAGAAGCCGACCGAAAAATGTCCGATGCGGTCGAAGTGGTTGCGCTCGGAGCCGATGAAATCGTTGAACCAGTCGAACGGCACGTTGGCGAAAGTATAGTGTCCACCCATCGTGTGCCAGAACAGCCACACGGCCATCAATCCATAGGCGGTGTTGCTGAAGCGAAACAGCGGATAGGTCGCTACCAGTGTGACGAAGACCAGGATCACCGGCACCACCTCGGCGATCCAGACGGTGCGTGACACGGGCGCAACCGCGAGCACGGCGAAGTACACGATGAAGACGACGGCGAGCCAGTGGGGAAAAGCGAAGCGGGACATGAGTGCGTTCACTCCATTGCGAATGCATCGATTCTAGCGCCATCGACTGCCACACCGCGTCGGCGTGTACAGCACCGCACGCGCGTGGCCTCGTGGGCCAATGTGACCGGGTTCGCACAAGCCTGCAAGCCATCGCGCAATCGCCGGCTGTCGAAAGGAACGATCATCCTCGACACGTGTGGCTTGGCCCACATTGCCACACGGATCTGGCGCTCTCCGGCATCGTTATGCGAAACAGTTCGCCTATCGACTGCCGCGATTGCCGCTAGATTCACCGACACGAACTGCCCTAGGAGTATTGCGAGATGAACCGACCGAAGACGATTGCCAAAACAGGCCTGAAGGACACGTGGCTGGAGTTGACAGTGGTCTACGGGCTCACGCTGTTCGTGTTGGTGGCCATGCTCAAGATGAACGTGATCCTGGCGATCGTCACCGCGCCACTCGGTATGCTGGTGGCTTTCGTGGCCACGGTCGCATTCGTACACCTGTTGTGGATCACCGTCCTCGGGCTCGAACGCATCGGCACGTCACTCGGCATGCGCAAGAGCCCGCTGAGCTGATCGAATCAACGCCAGACGCTGTCGCGGCCGCTGTACGAATCGAGTACACGGATGTAATTGAGACGTTCGTACTGTGACGGGTCGAGTACGCTGACCTGGCTCATGCGGCCACGAAAATCCGCCACATCCTCGAAGCCCTGCTGCTCCATCCATGCCGTGACGTCGGCGATCACTTTGCGCAGGTGATACGGACCATGCTGCAGCAGTGCATGACATAGATGCACGACGTCGCTGCCCGCCAACAGCAGTTTGACTGCATCTTCACCCGTGTGAATTCCGCCCGTCGCGCTCAGCGAGCAATCGACCCTGCCGTGTAACATCGCTGCCCAGCGCATCGCGATGAGTGCATCCGTCGATACCGTGGGTGTCAGTGCGTGCTTGAGGCGCATGCCGTCGATATCGATGTCGGGTTGATAGAAGCGGTTGAACAATGTCACGCCCGACACGCCGCAGGCTTCGAGCTTCTTGACCATATTGCCGACCGAGCTGAAGAACGGTGACAGCTTCATGTTGATCGGCAGCGATACCTTCTCGCGCAGTTCTTTGAGTAGCGTCAGGTAGCGTTGCTCGACATAGTGACCCTCTTCCCAGATGTCACCGGCCACGTAGTAGGCGTTGAGTTCCAATGCATCGGCGCCGGCATCGGCGATCTCCTGCGCATGCGTCATCCAGCCGCTTGCGGTCACGCCGTTGAGGCTGGCGACCACGGGGATGTCGAGCGATGCCTTCAGCGCCGCGACTTGTTCGAGGTAACGGTCGAGTTCGCCGGGGAAATCGGGCTGTGCCGGCAGGAAGCCGTCGGCTTCGGCATGCCCCGTTTCCTGGTGATGCAGGAAACGCGTCATGCCTTCCTCTTCGGCGGCGACGGCCTCTTCGAACAGTGAATACATCACGATCGCACCGGCGCCCGCGTCCTCGAGCTGCTTGGCCGCATCGAGGCTGCGCGACAACGGCGATGCCGATGGGACGAACGGGTTGTTCAACGTCAGGCCGAGCCATTGGGTGGTCAGGTTCATCGTTCAGGTCCTCGTGATGGGGGGGCAGGGTCCGGATTGGCAGATCGCGCACGGCGCCACGCCGTGTTTCGGCCTGTGTCGTCCGCCGCAGCGCAGGGCGCTGCCGATCCGCTTCCCCTTGCCTCCAGGTCATTCCTGGCCGGGCTCGCCCACGGCGAGTTTGGCCAGCTGTTCGTACAGGTGGAACTTCGCTTTGCTTTGGTGTTGTGCCGTTTCCATGAAACGGTGAGCCGCCTCCGGATGGGTGCGCTCGAGTACGGCAAAGCGCGTCTCGCTCATCGCGAAGTCGCGATACGGAATGCTCGGCTCTTTCGAATCCAGGTGCAGCGGGTTCTCGCCTGCCGCGGCTTTGCGCGGGTCGTAGCGGAACAGTCCCCAGTGACCCGCGTTCACGGCCAGATCCTGCTGCCGCAAATTGTTCGCCAGATCGATACCGTGCGCGATGCACGGTGAGTAGGCGATGATCACCGACGGCCCGTCGTAGCTTTCGGCTTCGAGGAAGGCGCGCAACACCTGCACGTCCTTGGCACCATAGGCGACCTGCGCGACGTAGACGTTGCCATAGGCCATGGCCATCATCGCGAGATCCTTCTTGATCACGGGTTTGCCACCGGCCGAGAACTTGGCCACGGCACCGAGCGGCGTCGCCTTTGACGTCTGGCCACCGGTATTCGAATACACCTCGGTGTCGAGCACGAGGATGTTGACGTTGCGACCCGATGCCATCACGTGGTCGACGCCGCCATAGCCGATGTCGTAGGCCCAGCCGTCACCGCCGATCAGCCACACGCTCTTCTTGACCAGGTAATCGACAATGCCCTCGAGCGTGCGCGCGGCGAGCTTGTCGATGTTGGTGAGCTTGGCTTTCAGTTCTTCGACACGCACGCGCTGCTCGAAGATCTCGGCTTCGCTGAGCTGTGGTGTGGCCAGAATCGCGTCGACGAGTGTTTCGCCGATGTCGTTTGCCAGCGCCTGCAGCAGCTCACGCGCGTGCTCGGCCTGCTTGTCGATCGCGACGCGCATGCCGAGGCCGAACTCGGCATTGTCCTCGAACAACGAATTGTTCCAGGTGGGACCGCGGCCGTCGGGATTGGTGGTGTACGGCGTGGTTGGCAGGTTGCCGCCGTAGATCGACGAACAGCCCGTGGCGTTGGCGATCAGCATGCGGTCACCGAACAGCTGCGTGGCGAGCTTGATGTAAGGTGTCTCGCCGCAGCCCACGCAGGCGCCCGAGAACTCGAACAGGGGTTGCATGATCATCGCACCCTTGAGCGTCGTCTCCTTGAGCCGGGTGCGGTCGAACTCCGGCAGGCCGAGGAAGAAATCCCAGTTCGCCTGTTCGATCGCCCGACGCTCGTCGATCGCTACCATGTTGAGTGCCTTGCGCTGCGGGTCCTTCTTGTCGCGGATCGGGCAGATCTCGACACACAGGCCGCAGCCCGTGCAGTCGTCGGGGGCGACCTGGTAGGTGATGTGGGTACCGGGTGGGAAGTCCTTGCCGCCCTTGACCGCATTGTGCAGAAAGCCCTCGGGCGCGTTGCTGGTCAGCGCCTCATCGAACACCTTGGAACGGATCGCTGCGTGCGGACACACCAGCGGACACTTGCCGCAATGCGTGCACAGGTCCATCTCCCATTGCGGGATCTCGAGCGCGAGCTGGCGTTTTTCGTAAGCCGCGGTACCCAGCGGCCAGGTGCCGTCGGCGCTGATCGCGCTCACGGGTAGGCTGTCGCCATTGCCGGCGATCAGCGTCGCCGTGACCTGCTGCACGAATTCCGGCGCGTTGGCGGCGACCACGGGCGGCATCTCGACGCTGCTGGTCAGCGCGGCCGGTACCGTGATCTCGTGCAGGCCGGACAATGCGGCGTCGATTGCGGCGTAGTTGCGTTCGAGTAGGCGACGGCCCTTGCGGCCGTAGGTCTTGGCGACCATCTCCTTGATCTTTGCCAGGGCATCTGTGATGTCGATCACCTGCGTGATCGCGAAGAAGCACACCTGCATGATGGTGTTGATGCGCCGGCCCATGCCGGTGTCTTGCGCGATGCCGTAGGCATCGATCGCGAACACCTTGAGCTGCTTGTCGAGGATCTGTTGCTGCACCTTGCGCGGCAGGCTGTCCCACAGCGCGTCGGGCGTGACCGGGCTGTTGACCAGGAAAGTGCCACCCGGTGCAGCCTTGGCGAGCATGTCGTAGCGCACGAGGAAATTTGGCTGATGGCAGGCGACGAACTGGGCCTCGTCGTCGCCGATGAGGTACGTCGAGCGGATCGGCCGATCGCCGTAACGCAGGTGCGACACGGTGACCGCGCCGGCCTTCTTCGAGTCGTATTGGAAATAGCCTTGCACGTGCTGGTCCGTGCTCTCGCCGATGATCTTGATCGAATTCTTGTTCGCCGAGACCGTACCATCCGAGCCGAGACCGTAGAACACACAGCGTGTCACGCCCTCGGCCGCCGCGGGACGGAATGTCGCATCCCAGTCGAGGCTGAGATGGGTGACGTCGTCGCGGATGCCGACGGTGAACGGATTGCGTGGCTGTGTCGCGCCGAGTTCGGCGAACACGCCGGCGACCATCGCGGGTGTGAACTCCTTTGACGAGAGGCCGAACCGGCCACCCGTGACTTTCGGCATAAGTGAGCGCTCACCTTTTGCGTAAGCCTGAGACAATGCGGTCAGCACGTCTTTATACAGCGGTTCGCCATCGGCGCCGGGTTCCTTGCTGCGGTCGAGCACGGCGACCTGGCGCGCCGATGCCGGCAATGCGGCCAGCAGGTGTGCCGTCGAGAACGGGCGGAACAGGCGCACCTTGATCAGGCCGACCTTGTCGCCCCGCGCCACGAGGGTCTCGACCGCCTCTTCGGCGGCGCCAATGCCGGATCCCATGAGCACCAGCACGCGCTCGGCGTCGGCTGCGCCCACGTACTCGAACAGGCCGTAGCGGCGCCCGGTCAGGTCGCCGAACTCTGTCATTACCCCTTCAAGAATACTAGGTAATTCATCATAGTAAGTGTTCACTGACTCCCGCCCCTGAAAATACACGTCAGGGTTCTGTGAGGTGCCGCGCAGTACCGGGCGATCCGGGCTCATGGCGCGTTTGCGGTGCGCGATCACGAGGTCCTCGTCGATCATTGCACGCACCGTGTCGCGCGAAAGCTCGCTGATCTTGTCGACCTCGTGCGAGGTGCGGAAGCCATCGAAGAAGTGCAGGAAAGGGATGCGACCGGCGAGCGTCGCGGCCTGCGCGATGAGCGCGAAATCCTGGACCTCCTGCACACTCGCCGAGCACAGCATTGCGTAACCCGTGGCACGGCAGGCCATGACGTCGCTGTGGTCACCGAATATCGACAATGCCTGGGCGGCCAGCGAACGCGCAGCGACATGCAACACCGTCGGCGTGAGTTCGCCGGCGATCTTGTACATGTTCGGAATCATGAGCAGCAGACCCTGCGAAGCCGTGAAGCTCGTCGCGAGCGCGCCTGCCTGCAAGGCGCCGTGGATGGCACCTGCGGCGCCCGCTTCACTTTGCATCTCGATGACCTGGGGCACCGTGTCCCAAAGGTTCTTGATCCCGACCGACGACCAGTCGTCCGCCCATTCGCCCATCGGCGACGCCGGTGTGATGGGATAGATGGCGATGACCTCGTTACACAGATGGGCAATGCGTGCGGCGGCTTCGTTGCCGTCGAGCGTGACCTGCTTGGCAGACATGGGCGGGTTCCCGGCGGTGATCGGTGACCACACAAGAGTGGGGTGCGCGCCGCACCCCGGCAACTGCCGGCGCCTTATTGATTGACGTGCGTCAAGCTCATACGGCCCGTTCTGCAGGCGCGGTCGTGCACCTCAACGGGGCATCAGAAAAGGCCTTCTTCGCTACCCAGAGGATCGGGCACGGACTGCCACTGCGAACGCAGGGACTTGCGGAACAGCAGTTTCTCGCGCGCCGACTCCGGCAGATCGGTGAAGCGGAACACACCGCGACTGACGAGCAGGTCGACGACGTCTTCGATGACGCGCACCAGATCGATGTCGAGACGATGCAGGAAGTCCTGGACTTCCGGATCGTCGAACGATGCCGCTTGCGCACCGACCTCGGGTTCGGCGGACAGACTACAGATGGCGCCGTCGGCGTCGCGGACGACGTAAAGCTTTTGCATCGATTCGCCCCGCAAATAAACGAAACTGCTCAGGATTTCGGTCAAAAAGGCGATAACTTTACGCAACCGGACTATCTTGAACGGAGTTTGCAACCGCTTGAACACCGCCGTGACCGAAGCCGCCCTGCGAGCATCGCTCGACGATGCTGCCGCCGACACCGACCCGTTGGTCGGTTGCCTGCTGC
>JAGRHA010000416.1 GCA_020445205.1 Gammaproteobacteria bacterium | reverse complement strand
CGGCGAGGAAGGTCATGAAGGTGTTCCAGTTGAAGAACAGATGCAACGCGCCGGTCACGATGAACACGCCACCGAACATCATGTGCACCCACGCCCACTGCTCCTTCTCCATGCCTGCGAGCGACCAATGGGTCCAGTAGGCGACACGCCCCTGCGGTACGACGTAGAGCACGAGCCCGGTGACGGTGAGAATCAGAAATGACCAGGCAACGAGAAACGACACCAGCGACCGTGATGATTGTTTGTTGCTCAGCATGCGCGTGACCTCCACTGCTGCCCGCGCACACGCGGCGACATGCCTGCACGCGGAACACCATTGTGTGTGCGCGATCTGTCACCGCGATTGACCGGCGTCAGTGTGACGCTTGGCACGCACCCTGTCAGCTGCCGTACCGCACACGCCGTCCACGGCAGCGGTGACGGTGCGCACTGCGCGTGCCCGCTTGCACGGCCATGGTGCTTCGCGATGCCGCAACACGAGCCCGCGGCGCAGGCCTGCCCCGATCCATCACATCGCTACACAACGGGCTCGGCACCCACGCAAACAAAAGACCCCGACCGGCTACACCGGTCGGGGTCAAGGCTTCACATCACCATTATGGCATGGCGCGTTACATCGCGAGTTTCAGTACGACCTCCTGGCCGCGCTTGGCCGACTCGACGAACGCCGGCATCTTGTCGAAATTGAGGTAGCGGTAGACCTCCGGCGCCATGCTGTCGATCTTGGTCGCGTACTGCATGTACTCATCGACCGTCGGCAGCTTGCCCAGCACCGAGGCCACGGCGGCCAGTTCGGCTGAGGCGAGATACACGTTCGCACCCTGGCCGAGGCGGTTCGGGAAGTTACGCGTCGAGGTCGAGACCGCGGTCGAGTTGGCCGCGATGCGTGCCTGGTTGCCCATGCACAGCGAACAGCCCGGCATCTCGGTGCGCGCACCGGCACCGGCGTAGATGTTGTAGTAGCCCTCTTCCATCAACTGCGCCTCGTCCATCTTGGTCGGCGGCGCGATCCACAGACGCGTCGGGATCACCTCGCCCGCGGCCTGCAGCAGCTTGCCGGCGGCGCGGAAGTGACCGATGTTGGTCATGCACGAACCGATGAACACCTCGTCGATCTTGTCGCCGGCGACCTCGGACAGCGGCTTCACATCGTCGGGATCGTTCGGGCACGCGAGCAGCGGCTCTTTGATGTCCGACATGTTGATCTCGATGACTTCGGCATACTCGGCATCCGCGTCGGCGCGCATGAGCGACGGATTCGCCAGCCACTCTTCCATCGCACGCGCGCGGCGCTCGAGCGTGCGCTTGTCTTCGTAATCGTTGTCGATCATCCAGCGCAACATGACGATGTTCGAGCGCAGGTACTCGGCGACCGATTCCTCCGACAGCTCGATCGTGCAGCCGCCGGCCGAACGCTCGGCCGAAGCATCCGACAGCTCGAATGCCTGTTCGACGGTCAGGTTCGGCAGGCCCTGGATCTCCAGGATGCGGCCGTTGTACACGTTCTTCTTGCCCTTCTTCTCGACCGTGAGCAAGCCACGCTGCAGAGCCGCGTACGGGATCGCGTTGACCAGGTCACGCAGCGTGATGCCGGGCTGCATCTCGCCCGTGAACCTGACCAGTACCGATTCCGGCATATCGAGCGGCATCACGCCCAGCGCCGCGGCGAACGCGACCAGGCCCGAACCGGCCGGGAACGAGATACCGAGCGGGAAACGCGTGTGCGAGTCGCCGCCCGTGCCGACCTGGTCGGGCAGCAGCATGCGGTTGAGCCAGCTGTGGATGATGCCGTCGCCCGGACGCAAGGCGACACCGCCGCGCGTCTGGATGAAGTCCGGCAGCGTGTGCTGGGTATTGATGTCGACGGGCTTGGGATAGGCCGCGGTGTGACAGAACGACTGCATCACGAGGTCGGCCGAGAAGCCGAGGCAGGCCAGTTCCTTGAGCTCATCACGCGTCATCGGGCCCGTGGTGTCCTGGCTGCCGACCGTGCTCATGCGCG
This sequence comes from Gammaproteobacteria bacterium, assembly GCA_020445205.1. Taxonomy (GTDB): domain Bacteria; phylum Pseudomonadota; class Gammaproteobacteria; order Chromatiales; family Chromatiaceae; genus Thiosocius. The sequence goes on along the minus strand of JAGRHA010000416.1, from coordinate 4,076 downwards.
GCTCGCAGTAGGTGCCGGGACGGATGCCGGCGACGCCACAGGCGTTGCCGACCATCTTCTGTGCCAGCGTGAAACCCTTACCGCTGTCCTCGGGATCGACGGGCTTGCGGAACACGTCGCTGTGATCGAGGCCGAGCGATTCGCGCGCCTTGGCCGTGAGGCTGCGGCCGATGATCAGCGGGATGCGGCCGCCGGCCTGCACCTCGTCGACGAGCACGTCGGTCTTGAGCGCGAACTCGCTCAGCACCTTGCCCGAGGCGTCTTCGATCTTGCCTTCATAAGGTTTGACGACGATCACGTCGCCCATGTTGAGCTCGTCGACCGGGCACTCGATCGGCAGTGCGCCCGAGTCCTCGACCGTGTTGAAGAAGATCGGCGCGATCTTGCCGCCGAGCACCACGCCGCCCTGGCGCTTGTTGGGTACGAACGGGATGTCGTCGCCCATGTGCCACAGCACCGAGTTGGTCGCCGATTTGCGCGACGAGCCCGTGCCGACCACGTCGCCGACATACGCCAGCGGCAGGCCCTTTTCCTTGAGAGCATCGATGGTCGTGATTGGACCGATCTTGCCGGCGTCATCGGGGTCGATGCCGTCGCGCGCGTTCTTCAGCATCGCCAGTGCGTGCAGCGGGATATCGGGACGCGACCAGGCGTCCTGCGCCGGTGACAGGTCGTCGGTGTTGGTCTCGCCCGGCACCTTGAACACGGTCAGTTTGATCTCGGCCGGCAGCTTCGGCTTGCGCGTGAACCACTCGGCATCGGCCCACGACTGGATCACGGCTTTGGCATTGGCGTTACCGGCCTTGGCCTTCTCCTCGACATCGTGGAACGCATCGAACATCAGCAGCGTGTACTTGAGCTGCTCGCCCGCCAGTGCACCGAGCTCGGCATCGTCGAGCAGGTCGATCAGCGGCTGGATGTTGTAGCCGCCGAGCATGGTGCCGAGCAGCTCGACCGCCTTGCCCTTGTCGATCAGCGGCGAGCTCGCCTCGCCCTTGGCCACGGCGGCGAGAAAGCCCGCCTTCACGTAGGCGGCCTCGTCGACGCCCGGCGGCACGCGGTTGGTGAGCAGATCGACCAGCGTGTCTTCCTCACCTGCCGGCGGCTGCTTGAGCAGGGACACCAGCTCGTTGACCTGCTCGGCGTTGAGCGGCAGCGGCGGAATGCCCTGTGCGGCGCGTTCTTCGACGTGTTGACGGTAGGCTTCGAGCATGGGATCACCTCATTGTTGCGTTTCGCCGACGACGGCCGAAGTCTAGTCGCCCGTCATCCATAGAGAAGGGACGTAAGCTGTGTGGATGTCCCTGGCGGCGGCTTCGCGCCCGCCGTCGGTCGACCACCCGCCCCGATTGCTGCGTCGCAAAATAGCAAAGCGATATACATACGTATAATGGATACTTTGCATAAATAGCATGCTATTTTTGCATGCATGGATCTACTTCTGCTGCGCTCGTTCCTGGCGGTTGCCGACAGCGGCTCGATCACCGAGGCGGCCGAACGCCTGCGCGTGACGCAACCGGCGCTGTCGCGCCGCCTGCAGCAGCTCGAAGAGCACCTCGGCGTGACGCTGCTCGAGCGCGGGCGCAAGGGCGCGCGCCTGACCGAGATCGGGCGCCTGGTGCAGGGCGAGGCGCAGGGGCTGGTCGCGCGCTACGAACAGATGCGCGAACTCGTCAGCAGCCATCAGCGCCTCGAAGGCGGCACGGTGCGCATCGGCGGTGGCGCGACCGCCGTGTCGTTCATCCTGCCCGAGGCGATCGCAGCGTTTCAGACCGCGCATCCGCAGGTGCGCTTCCAGATGCGCGAGGCCGGGTCGAGCGAGATCGCCGACGACGTCGCCGCGGGTCGCCTCGAGATCGGCGTCGTCACCCTGCCCGTGCGCGACCGCGACCTCGTCGTCACCCCGCTGACCACCGACCGCATCGTGCTGGTCGCGCGCCACGACCATCCATTGGCCCACCGCCGCCGCGTGCGCCTGCAGGATCTCGCCGACCAGGCGTTCGTCGCCTTCGAGGCCGGCAGCGCGTTGCGCCAGATCATCGACGGCAAACTGCGCGAGGCCGGTGTCGAGGTGAACGTGGTCATGGAGCTGCGCTCGATCCCGGCGATCCTTCGCATGGTCGCGACCACCGGCAACCTCGCCTTCGTCAGTCACCTCGGCATGCAACAGCAGGCCGACGTGGTCGCGATCGCCGTCGCGGGTCTGCGCATCGAACGCCGCCTCGCCGTGATCGCGCGTCGCGGCAGCCGGATGTCGCCCGCCGCACGTGCGTTTTCGCAGCGTCTGCAAAGCCTGCAAAGCTGACGCGAAAGGCGTACCATCGGGAGCTCCGAGACCATCCGGGAATGTTCATCATTTAGCGCTTTAATACCAAGCGCGTTGACAGCCCTTTGGTCGAAAAAAAACAATAGTCGACTGACTTTTCGCAGCCAAACCTATAGCTATAAACCTTCCCGGAGGAGGAACCATGTCAGAGGTCAAGACCTACCCCGTCCCCGCCGATTTCGCCGCCCAGGCCAATGTCACCGCAGAGCAGTACGCCACCATGTACCAGCAATCGGTGGACGACCCCGCCGGATTCTGGGGTGAGCAGGCCGACAAGTACCTCAGCTGGTTCAAGAAGTGGGACACGGTGCTCGACTGGTCGTTCGACAAGGACGATCTGCACATCAACTGGTTCAAGGGCGGCAAGCTCAACGTCGCGCACAACTGCCTCGACCGTCACCTCGAAAGCCGTGGTGACCAGGTCGCCATCATCTGGGAAGCCGACGACCCGAACGTCGACCGCAAGATCACGTATAAGGAACTGCACGAAGAGGTCAGCAAGTTCGCCAACGTGCTCAAGAGCCGTGGCGTGAAGAAAGGCGACCGCGTCTCGCTGTACCTGCCGATGATCCCCGAAGCGGCCGTGGCCATGCTCGCCTGTACGCGTATCGGTGCCGTGCACTCGATCGTGTTCGGCGGCTTCTCGCCCGACGCGCTCAAGGACCGCATCAACGATTCCGACTGCAAATGCGTCATCACCTCCGACCAGTCGATGCGGGGTGGCAAGCGCGTACCGCTGAAGAAGAACGCCGACAAGGCCATCGAATCGTGCCCGCAGGTCGACACCTGCATCGTCATCAAGCGTGGCGGTGATCCCGTCGAATGGCACGACGGCCGCGATGTCTGGTACCACGAGGCCGTCGCCGCCGCCTCGGCCGACTGTCCGGCCGAAGAGATGGATGCCGACGACCCGCTGTTCATCCTCTACACCTCGGGCTCGACCGGCAAGCCCAAGGGCGTGTTGCACACCACGGGCGGTTACCTGCTGCAGGCCGCGATGACGCACAAGACCGTGTTCGACTACAAGGACGGCGAGGTGTACTGGTGCACGGCCGACGTCGGCTGGGTTACCGGTCACAGCTACATCGTCTATGGCCCGCTGACCAACGGCGCGACCACGCTGATGTTCGAGGGCATTCCGACCTACCCGGATATCTCGCGTTTCTGGCAGGTCTGCGACAAACACAACGTGGCCACCTTCTACACCGCACCGACCGCGATCCGCTCGCTCATGGGTGCCGGTGAAGAGCCCGTGAAGAAAACCCAACGCAGCTCGCTGCGCCTGCTGGGCACGGTCGGCGAGCCGATCAACCCCGAGGCCTGGGAGTGGTACCACCGCGTCGTCGGTGACGAGCGCTGCCCGATCGTCGACACCTGGTGGCAGACCGAGACCGGCGCGCACATGCTCACGCCGCTGCCCGGCGCCACACCGCTCAAGCCGGGTTCGGCCACCAAGCCGTTCTTCGGCGTACAGCCCGTGCTGCTCGACGACCAGGGCAACGAGATCGAGGGCAACCCCGCCGAAGGCAACCTCGCGATCAAGCACCCGTGGCCGTCGCAGATGCGCACCGTGTACGGCGATCACAAGCGCTTCTACGAGACCTACTTCGCGATGTACCCCGGCTACTACTTCACGGGTGACGGCGCACGCCGCGACGAAGACGGCTACTACTGGATCACGGGCCGCGTCGACGACGTGCTCAACGTCTCCGGTCACCGCCTCGGCACCGCCGAGATCGAATCCGCGCTG
>JAGRHA010000058.1 GCA_020445205.1 Gammaproteobacteria bacterium | reverse complement strand
CGAAGGGATCCGGGTTTCCCGGTGGTTCACAACCACTAGAGGGTGGACTCATGAGTGGGCAACCGCAATGTCCTTGCGCGCCACGCGAGGGCCCTCCGGGTGGGCGATGACGACCGGTCTGCCGGGCCCCTGCGAACAGTCTCGAAAGTGCGGCTCGTGGCACCGATCGGCGCGTTACCGGCTGGAACAAGGATCGGGTCTTGCTGACGCACCGTGGCCAGGCAGATTCGCGCTTTGCTTCGAGCGTGCGCGCGACTCGACACCTTCGGCCCATCCGCGGTCCTCCTCCCCCGAGCCATCGTACCAGGGGGTGGTCCAGCCATGCTGGTCGCCCGGGATGGCTGCGTGACGGGATCTGCGGAGTTGAATTGATGTGAACGACAACTGCGGATGGTTTCGCCGGCAGCCCGCAACTTGCCACAGCTGTACCCGTACGGGGCCGGGCCCGCGCCGTCCAAACCCGGTGTGCATCCTGCGCGACAAACCCGAGTGCAAACTGTACCGGGCTCTATGGTCGACAGGAGGAAACACCCGATTACGTGATATCCGCCAGTGCAGCGGCGGGATCAGCAGGGTCGCTTGCTCGCGCGTTCATCTCTCCGTCAATGTCAGCAGAATGTCCGCGTACCACGCACAATTGAGCCCCAGCGCCTCGTCCAACTGCATATCCCGGGAACCGACATCGAGCCTCGCCGAGTGGATACCCAGCAGCTTCAAACGCAGGTCGCCCGGCAGTTCCTCGTCGTCATCGGCACGCATGACGACAGGGGAACCGCTTGTGCCACGATGCATTCTGGCGTCCGTCAGAAAGTAGCCCTCACCCTGAAACCGAAGCCCAAACGAGGATGCGATGATCGCCTGCCGCACAACAGGCATGTGGTGCAAGGTGTCATGGAAGCCGAGCGGAAAGCCGACCACCAACAGCGAGGTACCCACCTCGATGCGATCGGGCTCCTGTAGCAGATGCGCGGGCGTAAAGGCGCGAAACTCCGTCGGTTGAGGCATTGCCTTGCGGTCCAGTTCGATTGCCGCAATATCCACCTGCCCCGCCGTGTCCCTCGCCTGCCGCCAGATCGCTTCACCGCCCCGATAGAGCGGGATCGAGAAACCGGTCGACTGCGCCAAGTTGTCCGGGTTCGTATGCAGTTCGATTTCGATCCGGTCGGGAAAGTGCTTGGCCGGGGCATCCATCAGCACATGCCGACTGGTTATCAGGAACAAGCGATTCGCGCGCTCGAAGAAGAACCCACTGGCGTTCGTCAGACGGCGTTGGCCCAAGAATGTCAGCACATTCGCCGCGGTCAGGAGTACCGGCTCGATCATTGTCGCAATCCAGGTCAGCGAACTCGACGATACGGCACTCGGGGCGCGATGCCGAGTCGGCATGAATCGAGGGTAAGGCGTGGGTCTGCGGGCATCACTCGCCCACGGGATCAGCCGACACGCATGCTCTTCAGTGTCGCGAATGCTTCATTGCGTTCAGTGTCCGGGTCGATGACCAATTCGAGTATCGCCACTGCAGGCAGATCGACGTGGTGGTCTTCCGTTTCCTCCGTGGCACCGTCAGGGCTGAAGTTCCACTGCTGACGAACGATTTCGCGCAAAGACTGTTCGCGCCCGGGTGCCCAGCGCAAGACGTACTCCTGCGAGCGTGCCACGGAGGTCTCTTCGAAACACAGCCGAATCCGAGTCAACCTTTGTGGTTGTGCGAACAGCAGTCTTATCTGCTGCCGACCGGGCGCACTTGCGCGCCATCCTGATCCATCAGCGGAGACCAGGGCAGACTCTATCGGGTACGCCGAATCCTCGGAACTGATCTCCACCTCGGCCAGTGAGCCCAGGTCGAGCCAAGCACCTTCACGCTCGGCAGGCTATTCGAGCGGAACGATCCGTTTTCTCATCGTCAATCACCTTCTCGCGATGGCTATGGCCGCAATGCCGACATGAACGGCAAGTCGCCGCACCAGGTCCGCTGCCACTCAGAACCGTTCAATTTCAAACTGGCCGGACCGCACTAGTTCGGCACCGTCTGCCTGGTAGCGCGCAACATAGCCGCCGACCATGGCGCGGCCGTCCACGACAGCGTCGACCTCATAGGCATGACCATCGTCTGCCGAGAATCTAAGACGGATTTGTGCACCGTCGAGGGTACCTGTGACCGCAGACGTTGCGATGCGGCGCGAACCTTCATCGCCCGTCAGGCGGAATGCAACCATATCGGAACTGCGAGCAAAACGCCCCTGAACGATGCCGCTGCCTTCCCCAAGCTCCAACAGGATGCGTCGAGGCCGCATGTCTGTCCGGCGACCCGTCGTTGGTGTTTGGTCGTCGATGCCCTGCTCGAGCATCTGCCCTTTCCAGTAACCGTCAACGGCTGCGTTGTCGCGACCCACTGTGTCGCATCCTGTGCTGAGTGACACGACTGCAGCCGCCAGCCACAGAACCCGTACCGCATTCCGCCTGCTTGTGCGCATTGGATCAGGATCTCACGGCTCAGCGCGTCGCCGCGCCGTCGTATCGTTTGACGCCAACACGTTTACCACGCAGAAAGGCGCCATTGAGTTTGCGAATGATCTTGTTCGCCGCATCATCGGGCGTCACGTCGATCAGACCGTGTCGCTGCTCGACTCCCATCGAATCCGAGGCCAAGAGAATCCGGCAGCTGACGATTCTTGCCGGCTCGGAGAACGGCAGGCGGAACCACGCCTCGAGAACCCTGTTTGCGAATTCTCGCAGGTCCTTCTTCGTGGTCCGTTCTGTGATCCTGGGCACCAACAACTTCATGGCCGTTTCTCCCATAGCGCATCGGCAGTGCCGGCAGGCCACGTTGCGGCCGCAACGGGTGCTGCATTCGTACTGCCGCAATCTTTCAAATCGGGGAACGCCGTGTGGTCAGCGCAACGGCAGCGGGAACCACTGACTCGGGCCGCCGATCCGTTGCGGATTGGACGTCTATCGGCACCGAGCAATCACCAAAGAACATCGAGTCACACGCCGTGTTCGGCGAGCTGCCGAACACGGCGGAAACACAACGCGGTTCGTATGACACGACCGCGTCGTGACATCAGCTTACCAGCGCGGACCGCGCGACGGGCGCTCACCGCGGGGTTTGGCCTGGTTGACCTTGATGTTGCGACCACCCATCGAAGTCTCGTTGAGACCCTTGATGGCGGCATCCGCAGAGGAGTTGTCGGACATTTCGACAAAGGCGAAGCCTTTGGACTGCCCGGTGTCCCTGTCCGTGATCAGGTTGACGCTGCTGACCTCACCGTACGCGCCAAACGCCGTTTTGAGTTCGTCCGCCGTAGCGCCGTAAGGGAGGTTGCCAACATAGATATTCATCATCGATTCATTCCTAGTCTGTGTGCTGTTAGAGAGATGCACCACCGACGTGCCAACACACAGTACGCGGTGGTGATTTGCCATTGCTGGCGAATGCGTGCGGCTGCGCCGTCAGGCGCGAACCACGGTATGCCGTCCCCCGACGGCAATAGAGTCGTTATCGTCGCTGTGCAACCAGCGGGTCCTGACACGCCGACAGTCTTGCCGAGAAAAATCCCCGTTCAGCGCGGCACGAGTTTGTATCGCTGTGCCAGCGCGCCGTCGAGTCGGCATAGTCAGATGCATCGTTGCTCCAGTTCCAGCCTAACCGTGATATCGCGGTGCCGGTCGAAGGCGGAGCTATAAATCGTTCGGGAGGGTCTATCGGGGAGGGAGACGATCGCGAGAGGTGGGCACCGACCGGAAGGTGCTACTGGCCGTCAGCATACAGAGTTTATGGGGATAAACAAATCTTTATTTCATCGGGCGCGGCATACCGCCAAACCGCCAATGTCGCGGCATCGCGCGCCCCCCTGGACTCCGCAAAGGCTGCATCGCGGACCTGGCGTCAGCGGAACCCCGTGGGACCGACCCGTTCGTCATCCCCGTGGCACTTCCTTCATAATCGAGCGGTAGCTCACGCAAACCCCAGGACAGCCCGCTGAGCCACGTTCCCAGGAAGGGGCCCGGGTAGCGTCGTTCCGCGGCGTGCGTGCTCTGCGGGTGCTGCGAATTCGCGGCATTGGCCAAGTGGACGTTTGATGGATTGGGCTGCCGCTGCAAGCCCTGAACCAGGGTATGCCCCACCCGATTGGCAATCGGTGACTCACGGCTTCGGTTTGTTGCTCAATGGATGCACCTTTCACCATCGCAGACGACGCGCCCCCGCTTTCGCGATCACCGTGGCGGTTCGTTCTGCACTTTTACCTGAAGGCGCGGACCGCGCTGATCGCGATCTTCTTCTTCGAAGCGGGCCAGGCCGCCTGCACGATCCTGCTGCCGTACGCGGTGAAAGAGATCATCGATGCGGTCACGTTGGCGAACGACACCGGCGCATCCGTGTTCGCGACAGCACAAAACGCGCTGATACTGTTTGCCCTGTTGAACCTGGGCATCGTGCTGTTCAGTCGTGCGAGCGGTGCGGTGCTGGTAATGACAGGACCGCGCCTGCGTGCCGACATCCGCAAGTCACTGTTCAGTTACCTGCAGCATCACTCGCATCGTTACTTCGTCTCGCATTTTGCCGGCTCACTGGCTAACCGCATCGCGGAAGTATCGATGAGCAGCATGCACGCACTGTGGGCGATCACCTTCGATTTCTATCCACTGATCATCAAGTCGACCGTGGCCTTGATCATCTTGTTCACGACCAGTCCGCAACTCGCACTGGTGCTGACGGTATGGCTCGCCATCTATGTCTACGCGTCATACGTTCTGGCGAAGCGCTGTCGCGTGTACGCGAAAGACTTCGCGGAAGCGCGTTCGCTGGTCACCGGCAAGATCGTGGACTCGGTTACCAACGTGATGAACGCCAAGATGTTCGCGCGCCGCCGCTTCGAGGAAGACTATCTCACCGACTACCTGAATCACGAAGTGAATCACGCACTGCGCACGTTCTGGTACATGGAAAAGCTGCGCTGGTTCCAGTTCAGTGCGGCCATGGTGTTGATGCTCGCGATGGTCGGCTACGCCCTGAAGATCTGGTCGGACGGCGGCATGAGTGTGGGCGACTTCTCGATGGTCGCCGGCCTGGCCATCATGCTGATCGAAGCGGCACGCGGGCTCAGTCGAAGCTTTCTCGAATTCTTCGAGTACATCGGCAACATCAGCGACGGGGTATCGACCTTCATCCAGCCGCACGAGATTGTCGATAAACCCGGCGCCGACGCCTTGCGGGTGACGCGCGGCGAGATCGCGTTTCACGACGTGTCGTTCGCTTACAAGGAAGGCCTGCAGGTATTCGATCACCTGACGGTGACCATCGAGCCGGGCCAGCAGGTCGGGCTGGTCGGGTTCTCCGGTTCGGGCAAATCGACCTTCGTCAACCTGATACTGCGCCTGTTCGAGCCACAAGCCGGGGTCATCGCCATCGACGGCCAGGACATCCTGACGGTTACCCAGGACAGCCTGCGTGAAAACGTCTCCATGATTCCGCAGGACCCGATGCTGTTCCATCGCTCGCTGATGGAGAACATCCGCTACGGGCGACTCGAAGCCAGCGATGACGAGGTAATCGAAGCGGCGCAGAAGGCGCATGCGCATGACTTCATACTGCAGACCGAACAGGGCTACGCGTCGCTGGTCGGTGAGCGCGGGGTCAAGCTGTCGGGCGGACAACGCCAGCGTATCGCCATCGCGCGAGCGATCCTCAAGAATGCCCCGATCCTGATCCTCGACGAGGCGACCTCGGCATTGGATTCAGTCACCGAGAAACAGATCCAGCAGGGTCTGGATTTTCTGATGCAGGGAAAAACCGTGGTCGTGGTCGCCCACCGCCTGTCGACGATTTCACATATGGATCGCATTCTGGTCTTCGACAGCGGCAACATCGTCGAGGACGGCAGTCACGCCGAACTGCTGCAACAGGGTGGGCACTACGCGCGCCTGTGGAATATGCAGGCCGGCGGCTTTCTCCCGGAATCCATCGAGACGTGAGGTCGTCGTTGCTGCACGGCAACAGGCGAGCCCCGTGAGCGCGGCGGAACGCTGACCCATTCCGCTGCGCGGGTCGAAGCGACGGCTGCTCATTCCGTTGGCGCTTCCAACCTACGGGTAAATTGCACGCCCAGGGTTTCCCCTGGAACTTAATGCATCCGCTGGTTTCGAAAATACCAGGACCAGACGGGGATCCACCGGGTCGGCCGGCGAGGTTGTGCGGTGGAGCCTCGCTGCGGCGCAATCGGCGCCAGGCAGTCTGGCAATGGACGCCGGCGATCGTCGTGCAAACAGCTGGAACAGCCGCATGGTGGCGCGCCAATCCGGCGACCTGGTGAAAGCAGTAACGGGAAACCCGTCCCGAGCGCCGGCCAGCATGATGGTCGGCCGTTTGCTCAGGGCGGACAGTCAGAGGACGGACCTTTGACCTCCCAGGCACAATCAAACCTGATTCCACCCGATACGGACAATCGCCATGCGCATCGCCTCCCTGCTGCTGTACCTTTGTCTCTTCGCCATCCACCTGCCGCTCACGGCGCAAGCCGATGACCTGCGCTGGGCCACCGCGACCAAGGGCGGCGGTTTTCAGTTGTTCGGTCAGCATGCCATCGCGGCGATCAATGCCCAGGACCCGGACCTGGGTGTGGTCGAGCTGCCGAGCAAGGGTAGCCGGCAGAATCTGCGACTGCTGCAAAGCGGCGAGGCGGATATCGGACAGGTGGAGGGCAATGCCGCACGCATCGCGCTGGAAGGAATCGGCACACCCAAGGTCGATCTGAAAGTGCTGGCCGTGATGTACCCGAATCCCGGCATGTTCGTGGTGCCGACGGACTCGCCCGCGACAAACATTGACCACTTGAAGGGTCAGCCGATCGCGTTTGGCACGCAAGCTTCGGGACTCCGCATCCTGGCCAGAGACGTGCTCAGCGGTTTGGACCTCGACCCCGAAAAGGACTTCCAACAGATCATCCTCGGCAAGGCCGCCGACGGACCGCGTCTGGTACTCGATGGCAAGGCCGCGGCGCTTTGGGGTGCGGGCATCGGCTGGCCCGGTTTCGTCGCCGTCGCCGACAGCCCGGCAGGTGCCCGGTTCATTGCGCCCAGCAGTGCGCAGATTGAACGCATCCGCACCCGCCATCCGCACCTGCAACCCATGACCGTCCCAGCCAATACCTACACAGGCCAGACCCAGCCGATCGACTCGGTAGGTCTGTGGTCGCTGATCCTGGTGCGCCCCGACCTGGATGATGCCATCGCCTATCGTTTGGCGCGTGCCCTGCACCTGGCGCAGCCGCAACTGGCTGGCGAACTGCCACAGGCTGGTTACACCACACCCGACAACACCCTGCGCTACGTCGGCAAAGAGCGACTGCACCCAGGCGCCGCGCGGTACCTTGGCGGGCTCGAGACGGCATTACCCGACTGACGCATGATGGGCGTCGTGGGGCAGCGAGGTCGCGATCAAGCGCGTGTGAGGATCGGCTTGCGTGCGGAGTCTGATACTCGGCCATCATCCGCTCGCGGAGGTCTACCGGATGAGCGGCATGCGGTGAACAGAATCTTGTCCGGCGCACAGGACCAAGGCTGGAAGAAAGGTCCGTAACCCACCAGACCCGGCGAAAACCTTCGGGATCGCGAGGCTGGCGTTTCCTGCGGTAGAGCATTCCCGTCATTCGCTCATCCCTGCTTCGGCCATCTCCCGGACGCCAGGCAGGCTGCGCTGCAACCACTGTCAGTCATCATCAACCAGCGAAGCGCGTAGTCGCAGGCATTCGACCCAGCGAGGCCCCATTCGGACAGATTCGTGAACAATCTTGTTCCGATCGCGCCGATTATCTTTTGCCTCCAGACCCCTATCGTTTTCCTCAACGCTGCAGCCAGCGACACACGCCAGCTGCCCGGCACCTGGCACCGACAGGAGGAGAACGACAATGACAGGTTTCGCACGACAGCCCGATAGAACCGTCTGGGAGTTCCGCAGCCCAGATCATCCGGTAGATCCCCTCTTCGTGAACCGGTGGTCACCGCGTGCATTCGAGGCGAAAGCCATGCCGGAAGGTGACCTGTACACCGTGCTTGAAGCGGCTCGCTGGGCGCCATCTGCCTACAACATTCAACCCTGGCGATTCATCTACGCGATGCGCGACGACGCCCACTGGAACGTATTCCTCGGCTTGCTCGATCCATTCAATGCCAGCTGGGCAAAAAATGCGTCCGCACTGGTATTTCTCGTCTCCGACACCCTCACACCCGCGCATGGCGCAAGCCCGGCACAGCCTTCACGGACTCACAGCTTCGACGCCGGCGCAGCGTGGGCGCAGTTGGCGCTGCAGGCGACCACGATGGGATATCAAGCCCACGCCATGGCCGGCATCCACTTTGACGAAATCAGACAACGGCTCGCTGTTCCCGGCAATTACAGGGTCGAAATCGCCATAGCGATCGGCCGCCAGACAGACCCACGCGACCTGCCACCTGCACTGCAGGAACGGGAAATGCCCAGCTCACGGCTGCCGCTCGAAGAGATCGCTTTCTCTGAACGCTTTGCGCGAGACCCGGACAATGCTGACTCGGTGCCATTGGACGATTCAGCGCAAGGTGACCAGTGAAAGGCCGGCCGAGCATCGCCGCGTCAGGTCTCGGCACGGGCGTCGCCAACCTCTTGCAGGTACCGACTGTGCTGCTGCTGATCACAGGCACACTGATCGGCCTGAACTTTCCGCTGGGCAAGATGGCCGGCGAGGCTGGCGTATCCCCGCTGATCTGGGCCTTGCTGATCTCGCTGGGCGCCACGCTCGCGTTGCTACCCCTACTGCTGGTGACACGAAGATTGGCGCTGCCACCGCCACGGGTCTTGCGCTACGCGGTCATTTCAGCAGTGATTTCCTTCGTCACGCCGAATCTGCTGCTGTTCACAGTAATACCACACACAGGTGCCGGCTATGCGGGATTGATGTTTGCACTGTCGCCCGTGTTCACGCTGCTCTTTGCGTCGATGTTTGGCATGAAAGTGCCGGGCCGTCTCGGCCGAGTCGGTATTGTTGTCGGCCTCGCAGGCGCGTCCCTGGTCAGCCTCACCCGCGGCGTCAATCCGCATGGCCCGGGTATCGACTGGCTATTGGCTGCGCTGGCGATTCCGGTCGCACTTGCGGCGGGCAATGTCTACCGGACCCTGGACTGGCCAGCGGGCGTGCCATCGAATGTGCTCGCCTTCTGGGGACATGCCTTCTCGAGCGCGGTGTTCCTCACGCTGTTGTTGCTGACGCGGGGCACACTTCCGTTGCGGGAAATCGCCCCTGCGGCCGGGGCTGCCATCGCGCAAGTCGTGGTCGCCGGTCTGACCTTCCCCGCCTTCTTCCGGCTACAACAGAAGGGTGGCCCCGTCCTGCTCAGCCAGATCGGTTATGTCGCAGCTGCAGTGGGCCTGGTTGGAGCGACGATGTTCCTCGGCGAACGCTACAGCGCGACGACCTGGATAGGCGCTGGCGTCATCGCTGTCGGTATCGCCATCACGATCGCCGCACAACGAAGTGATCGCTGAATCAGGCGCAACAACGCACTCAAGCGCACTCGGAAGATGCGGTACCGGGCTCCCAGTAAGGGGGATCGCTGATCCGTTCCGACAGAAAATCGATGAATGCTCGAACCTTGGGAGAAAGGTGTTTGCGCTGCGGATAGACGGCATAGATCGAAACCTCCAATGCCTTGTACTCCGTCAGCACAGCCATCAGCAGACCGGCCTTGATGTCGGCGCCGACCACGAAGGTCGGCGTCAATGTCACGCCGGCCCCTTTGAGCAGCGCCTCGCGCAATGCGAGGCTGTTGTTCATTTGCAGCCGGCTATTGATCGCCACTTGGTGGTAGTTGCCGTCACGATCGACGAGCCGCCATTCGGCTGGTGCGTCCTGATAGCGGTAGGTCAACGCGGGATGATCGGCAAGATCCTCGGGTGACTGGGGTACGCCGTTACGGGCGAAGTACTCCGGCGACCCGCACACGACGTGTCGGCACGGACCCAACCGGCGCGCCACTGAAGACGAGTCCGGCAATTCCCCGATACGGATAGCGAGATCGAATCCCTCATCGACGAGGTCCGCCTTACGATCGTCGAGCACCATGTCGACGCTTAGCTCCGGGTAACGCGACTGCAACGCGGGCAACAAGGGCGCCACATGCAGGATCCCGAACGACATCGGGCTGCTGAGCCGGAGTTCGCCACGCGGCTCACCCTGCAATCGGGACACCTCGGCTTCCGCCGCTTCGATATCACCGAGCGCACGCTGGCTGCGCTCGAAAAATGCCTGCCCGACCTCCGTCAGGCTCAAGCGACGCGTCGTGCGATTCAGCAATCGGGCACCCAGTCGATCTTCCAGCCGCGTGACGTACTTGCTGACCACGGATTTCGACAGGTTCAGCTTCTCAGCAGCGGCCGTGAAGCTGCCGCTTCGCACCACGTTCACAAACACTGCAATGTCGCTGAGTGATTCCACGCCGCCCCCGATTACGACTCGAACATGAACAATGTTATTCCAGGCGACCGGATTATCAATTGCCTTCGTATCCCTATCGTTATCAACACACGACAACGACTGGAGTGATGAAATGCAAACGAAGACACATTGGACCCACACTGCCGCGGCCGTCGCGCTACTGAGTTGGATCGGCGCGAAACCTGTCAACGCCGAAGCTTCAGCGACTGCAGCTGCCCCCGATTCCCCTATTGTTCTCCACTACAGCGACGGCGCCAGATCGGACTACGGCATTCGAGCCGTGAACAGGCGGCTGTCGGATATTGGCGTTCGGGTCAGCCAGGTAGCGATACCGGATAACGCAAAAACGCTACTGAAGCAGTCTGCACACAGAGCGTTGTCGCAGCAGGAATCCGACGATCTCATCCGACACTTCCACCTCGGCAGGCGTGAACTGCTCGACGAGATCCACAATGCCGGGCGAGAGTCGGCAATGCACCGCGGCGGCTACCTTCAGACCGCCGAGATCGACGTACCGGCCTATCCCAAGGTCTATGACATGAAGGCGCTCGACCGCGAGACGACTGCTTACCTACAGCGCAAATTCGGGAAGCTGCACATCAACAGTTCAGAGGCCGGTGTCGGGATCGATGAGGTCATGACGATCGTGTCCGGCGGCCCCTACACCTGGTTCTTCGTTCTCGAGCACAACGTCGTGGGAAAACTTCACCTCGGAAAGGTCCATGCAGACGGAAGCGCTTGGCGGATCAGTTACCCGGGGCTCGTTCCTCACGGTGGTTACTTCGACGCACCTCACGGCGTCGTGGTCGCCTTTGCCCACGGTCCCAAGCACTTCGTCATGCGATATGAGGATACGAGCATCGAGGGACACGAAACACTTGGAGGCAATCCTTGGATCGACTTTTCCAAGGACGAGCCCGTCCTCCTTGATCACGTGACGACGCACGCCGTGACTGCCGTTTCTCGTTGAATGCGGGGCCTTGCGATGCGTGCGGGCACCGTCCGCACGCATCGCACACCCTACAATGAGGTGCATTGGGGGAGACGATGCGGCAGGCGGAAAAACAAACGATCCTTGTCGTTGGCGCCAGTGGCGCGACGGGTAAATTATTGGTTGGGCAGTTGCTCGACAGAGGCCACAAAGTCAGAGCACTCGTGCGATCGGAAGACGGGTTGCCGGAGGCTTTGCGCAATCATCACCACCTTTCGATGATTCAGGCCAGTCTACTTGACCTTGACGACCGCGAACTGAAGCAACTGACTCATGGCTGTGATGCGGCCGCCTCGTGCCTTGGACACAACATGACCTTG
>JAGRHA010000415.1 GCA_020445205.1 Gammaproteobacteria bacterium | reverse complement strand
TGGAGCTACGACCATCCCGGCGATGCCGATTACACCGATATCCTGCTGATCGCGCACTGGCACGCAACCCTGGCATGCAGCACGCGGCCGCGTCTGCCGCCCGTCAACGAGATCCCTGCGTTCCGGCGCTTCGGACTGCATGCACAATCGACGGATCTCGGCATGCGCATTGCCGCTGCGGGCGGCAGCGCGGTGGAACGCGCCGAGACACTCCTCGAAGACTGAATCCACCGCGTGCGCGGCAGCGATGCAGCGCTTGCCCCACTCATGGCAGCCGGTAGTTCGCCTGCGACATGAGATCGATTCCGCATTGCAGCTCGCTGATCCAGCGGATGAACTGGGGTACGGCCTTGCCGGTCATCGCCCTTCCGTGTTGCGGGACGATCATGCTGATGTCCATGTCGGCCGCCATACGCGCCCAGTAGCGACACACCTGATTGCTGTTCATGTAGCGCTTGTGGAAGGCCTCCATGTACGGCAGGAGCTCATCGATCGATTTGGCCGGGATATCGAGGGTGTCGGGCGGACACAGATTGGCGCCGAGGTCGCCCGAAAACAGGATGCGGCTCTTCGGATCGTAGAACTGAAAATTGCCCTCGGCGTGCAGAAAGTGTGCGGGTACGGCCTTGAGCTGGATGCTGCCCAATTCGAGATTCATGCCCTGGTCGGGGATCGCGACGACGCGTCCGGCGAGTTTGCCGGGGCGGGTGAAATGGGGGATGAAGCGTTCCCAGAGTGCCGGCACGACGACCTTGCAGTCGGTGCCCACCAGCCACTTGTTGAGCGACGCGACGATATCGGGGTCCTGGTGTGACGCGAGCACATAATCCAGTTCCTTCACGTTCGTGTAGTTGCTGATCTGCATGAACAGCGCGCTGTACGTGAGATCACCGCCGGGATCGATGAGAGCAGCGTGATTGCTGTCGTAGATGAGGAACTGGTTGGCTTGCACGGCTTCGCCGGAAACCAGGTCTCGAAACGCCACGCAGACGTGGCGATCACGATTGTAGAGCTCGACTGGCATGATGAGTGTCCCTCGCGGCGAAGGTCCGCGACTTGGGACTACATGGCGGCCCGCCGTCGTGAATATTTTAGTGATTCGTAACGGTTAGGAACCCTCCTGGCTCACCGTACCGGGTCGGATGTGTTCGATGTAACGCGGTACGTCCTCCATGACCAATCGCACGGCAGCGGCAGTGACCCGAATCGTGGCATCACCGACCTTCAGTGCGCAGTGCGCACGGCCATGACTCTGCAGCGGTACCGGAATCATGTCGCGATAGGTGTAGACATTCTCACCGACATCGCCGCCGTTGCAGCGTGCAGGCAACGTCGGCAATGGCTCGTCGTCAGCGAGTTCGGCGTCCGAAAAGACCAGGGCACCGTTCTGCCACCAGCGTGTACGCTCGACCGAGCCGGTCATCGTCTTGATCACATAAGCCGGCTCGAAACGGATGCTGACCTCGTCTCCGTCGACCACAACGGCGGCGATCTGCGAACCGGGTAGCTCGATACTGGTGCTGTCCATTCCGCTGCGGAACCTGGGTTGCTGCTGCAGAACCCTGTATATACGTCACGGCGCAGCGCGGCAACCGGTAATCGCGCGGGGTTTGGCTCCCTGTGCCGCGGTGGTCGGATTGGCGCGACCGGGCGACTAGAATGGCGGCTGGCACAGGGCTCCAGGGAGGAGATGATGAACTGGGCAGTTGGATTGGCGGTCGGCCTGCTCGCCGCAGGCTGGGGTTACCGCACACTGCGTGCGCGCAAGCAGGCGGCGTTCCTCGAAAACTACACGTTCCATCCGGCGTTGAAGAAGCGCGTCGGTGAGCGTTATCCGCATCTCGACGGCGACGACATCGAGCTGGTGTTCGACGGCCTGCGCCAGTACTTCGGCCTCAGCCGCAAAGCGCGGCGGCGCATGCTCGCCATGCCGTCGCAGGTGGTCGACGTCGCATGGCACGAGTTCATCCTGTTCACCCGCGCGTACCAGGATTTCAGCCGTCGCGCGCTCGGGCGCTTCCTGCACCATACACCGAGCGAGGCCATGCGCTCGCCGACGTCTGCACACCAGGGCA
Organism: Gammaproteobacteria bacterium; assembly: GCA_020445205.1. Taxonomy (GTDB): domain Bacteria; phylum Pseudomonadota; class Gammaproteobacteria; order Chromatiales; family Chromatiaceae; genus Thiosocius. The sequence goes on along the minus strand of JAGRHA010000415.1, from coordinate 517 downwards.
TCAAGCGCGCCTGGCGCCTGGCGTGTGCCGACGAAGGTATCGATCCGCGCCAGCCGCAACGGCTGCCGCTGTTGTTCGCCATCGACGAACGCCTGCACATCGCGGACGGATTTCACTATGTGCCCGATTGCTCAGCGACACCGAAACGCGGCAGCGGCGACGCGCCTGTGTACTGCGCCAGCCATATCGGTTGCGCTTCGGGTTGCGGCGGTGACAGCGGCGGCGCCGATGGCGGCGCGTCAGACGGAGGGGGTAGCAGCTGCGGTGGCGGTGGCTGCGGCGGCGACTGAGCACCGGCGAGCCCTCAGATCACCACCCGGTGGGGCCGGTCGACATGCCCGTGCCTGTCGACGCAAGTGATCACCCCGCCTCGCGGTGGTCATCCTCGAGGCCGAGCTCTTTGATTTTGCGCGTCAGCGTATTGCGACCCCAACCCAGCAGGCGTGCGGCATCCTGCTTGCGGCCGCCCGTGTGTTCCAGCGCGGTTTCGATCATGATGGCCTCGAAATCCGGCAGC
>JAGRHA010000414.1 GCA_020445205.1 Gammaproteobacteria bacterium | reverse complement strand
GAGTTTCCGCGCGTGGACATCGGCTACGCGCCCGTCGCCGACCGCATCACGCACTACGACGAGTTCACGATTCCGCTGAATGATGTCGATATCAGCACGCAGGGTGCGCGCTGTATGGACTGCGGCATACCGTTCTGCCATCAGGGTTGCCCCGTCAACAACCTGATTCCGGACTGGAACGATCTCGTCTATCAGGGCGACTGGCGTGCGGCCATCGATGTGCTGCACTCGACCAACAACTTCCCTGAGTTTACGGGCCGCATCTGCCCCGCCCCGTGCGAAGCCTCGTGCACACTGAACATCGACGACGCACCGGTGACGATCAAGAACATCGAACTCGCGATCGTCGAAAAGGCGTGGACGGAAGGTTGGATCCAGCCGCAGATCGCGTCACACAAGACCGGTAAGCGCGTCGCCGTGGTCGGATCAGGGCCCGCCGGCATGGCGTGTGCGCAGCAGCTCGCGCGTGCCGGGCATTCGATCTCTGTCTACGAAAAGCAGGACGGTGTCGGTGGCCTGCTGCGCTATGGCATTCCGGATTTCAAACTCGCCAAGCAGGTGATCAAGCGCCGCATGGGGCAGATGAAAGCCGAAGGCGTCAAGTTCCACTGCAACATTCATGTCGGCAGCGACGCTTTCCCGACGAGTCGCCTGCTGCAGGACCACGATGCCGTCGTGTTGACTGGCGGTTCGGAAAAGCCGCGTGATCTGCCGATCCCGGGACGTGAACTCGACGGTATTTACTTCGCCATGGATTTCCTGCGCGCCAATAGCAAAGTAGTGCAAGGCGTGCCCGGTGCCGCCGACGACGTGATCAGCGCGGCGGGCAAGCACGTCGTCGTTATCGGTGGTGGTGATACGGGGTCGGACTGCATCGGTACTTCGAATCGTCATGGCGCCGCCTCGGTCACCCAGATCGAGATCCTCGACAAGCCGCCCGAGAAGGAAGACAAGGGGCTGACATGGCCCGACTGGCCGAACAAATTGCGTACCTCCTCGTCGCAGCAGGAAGGCTGTGAGCGCATGTGGAACGTCACCACCAAAGAGTTCCTCGGCGACGAAAACGGTAAGCTGCGTGCGCTGAAATGTGCGCTTGTGCGCTGGGACAAGGATGCTGATGGTCGCTGGCAAATGTCGGAAGTGAAGGATTCCGAATTCGAACTCAAGGCCGATCTGGTCACGCTGGCGATGGGCTTCGTGCACCCGGTGCATGAAGGCATGCTCACCGATCTCGGCGTAGCTCTCGATGGTCGCGGCAACGTACAGGCGTCGACCGAAGGTGGCGAGGCGTACAAGACCTCCATCGATGGCGTGTTCAGCGCCGGCGACATGCGTCGTGGCCAGTCGCTCGTGGTTTGGGCGATTCGCGAGGGACGGCAGTGCGCGCGCGCTGTCGATGAGTTCCTCATGGGCATGACCTCATTGCCGCGCTGACACGCTGAGCAGGGCCGCGTCCGCCGCGACGCGCAGCCCTCCGGTTTTGAACACGGAGAAAGTCGCTTGTTCGAGCCGTGCCGCGGCTCGGCACTGCGTTGGCTCGACCTGGGCGGCCAATTCCGGCCCCGCCATGACAGCCAGACTACCGTGATGCGGACGTTACCCCGTGGCCTGCGGTAGACTCGGCATTTGCTGCCGGAACCCAATAAACAACAGTCGTGCCTGGCCGCGGATCGTGTCTCATCGAGCCGACCGCGGTGAAGGCATCACGCACCACGGTAATCTGCATGTCCGAATTGAAGAACGACCGCTTCCTGCGCGCCCTGCTCCGCCAACCCGTCGACATGACGCCCGTCTGGATGATGCGTCAGGCCGGGCGATATCTGCCCGAGTACCGCGCCACGCGCGAGAAGGCCGGCAGCTTCATGGACCTGTGCAAGAATGCGGACCTCGCATGCGAGGTCACGCTGCAACCACTCGACCGTTATGCGCTCGACGCCGCGATCCTGTTCTCCGACATCCTCACGATCCCCGATGCCATGGGGCTCGGCCTGTACTTCAGCGAGGGCGAAGGTCCTCGCTTCGAGCGTCCGTTGCGTGACAAGGCCGCCATCGACGCGCTGGGCGTGCCGGACCCCGAACAGGAGCTGCGCTACGTTATGGATGCCGTGCGCACGATTAGTCGCGAACTCGATGGGCGCGTGCCGCTGATTGGGTTCTCCGGTAGTCCGTGGACACTGGCGACCTACATGGTCGAAGGCGGCAGCACCAAGACCTTCGCGCGCTCGAAGGGCATGATGTTCGACGAGCCGGCGCTGATGCATACGCTGCTCGGCAAGCTCGCCGACAGCGTGACGGCCTACCTCAACGCCCAGGTTGCTGCGGGTGCCCAGGCGCTGATGATCTTCGATACCTGGGGCGGCACACTGACCCCGCGTGACTACCGCGCATTCTCACTCGACTATATGCAGCGCATTGTCAGCGGGCTCACACGCGAGGCCGATGGTCGGCGCGTGCCCGTGATCCTGTTCACCAAGGGGGGCGGTCAGTGGCTCGAATGGATGGCCGATACCGGCTGCGATGCGCTCGGGCTCGACTGGACCATCGATATCGGCGAGGCGCGCGCCCGCGTGGGGGATCGTGTCGCGCTGCAGGGCAACCTCGATCCGTGCACCCTGTACGCATCGCCCGACGCGATTCGGCGTGCGGTCGGCGACATTCTGGCGAGTTACGGCAAAGGCTCGGGCCATGTGTTCAACCT
>JAGRHA010000413.1 GCA_020445205.1 Gammaproteobacteria bacterium | reverse complement strand
AGGCACCTCCGCGACCCGCGCCGCCACCGCCACCGCCACCGCCATCGGCACTAGAGCCAGAGCCAGAGCCAGAGCCGGAACCCGAACCACAGCGGCAGCCTGAGGCGAGGCGGCAAGGTGAACGCGACGAGCCGCCATGGCCCCCTACCGGCGGGGGGGGATCGAAGCTGCCGCTGCTGATCATCGGCATGCTGCTGCTGTTGGCGCTTGCTGCCGCGGCAGCCTGGTACCTCGGTCTGTTCGGTGGCGCACCCGATGCCACGGCGGAAGCACCGGCGGAGCCGCCACCTGCGCCCGTCGTGTCCGTCCCCGAACCTGCGCCGCAAGCGGCGGCACCGGCGCAGCCCGAACTCAAGGGCCGTGCGCGCGCCCAGGCCTATCTGCGCGGCGATCCTATGCCGGCGCCCGGCGACATGCTCACGACGGCGGTCGAGTGGGAGAAGGGTGGTGACTGCGAAGCGTCCATTATCGTGCTCAACACGGCCGCCGGTATGGATGCGGCAGCGTCGCTGGCACTTGCACAACGCTACGATCCGGCCACGGTCGACAGCAGCGGTTGCGTGTCGACGGCCGATGCAGAGACGGCGATTTACTGGTACGAACGGCCCGCGGACCAGGGCGACCTGACGGCACAGAGCCGGCTCGGCCTGCTGCTGACCGAACGCAACACCTCGGGGCCGTTGTTCGATCGCGGCATGCAGTACCTGCGCGACGCGGCCAAGGCGGGCGATGCTGATGCCAAAGCGCGCCTGCAGAAGCTGGGAGAATGATGCTCATGCGGACCTTCGGGAAAATGCCGTGGCGCGTGTTTGCCACGATCACGCTGTTGACCTGCGTCTTCACCAATGTCACAGCGGCCGCTGCGCGTGAGCCGTTGTTGCAGGAGGGTAAGAAGACCATCTATGAACGTGTGCTCACACGACCGAGCGCACGCCTCGCCGCGCAGCCCGGTGAGAAAGGCAAGCTCCTGCCGGCGTTCTCGCGCTTCTACGTCTACGGTCGCAAACAACTGGACGGTGCCGAGTGGCTCGAGGTCGGCGCGAATCACCAGGGCAAGATCGACGGCTGGCTGCAGGCGGGCGGAACAGTGCCATGGAAGCAGCAGCTCGCGCTGTCGTTCACCAATCCCGCGGGACGCAACCCGGTGTTGTTCTTCGATGAACGCGACGCGCTGAGTGCAGTGCTCGAAGCGGAAAAGCCGGCGAGCATCGCCAATCCGCTCTACGAGTCATTGAAGAAGCCACCGCGTGATCCGCACATCGTGTCCGTGGAACCGGCCGAACACGTCGACATCAACAAGAACTTCTACCTGCTGCCGGTCGTCGAGTCGGAGGAGATCTACTCGGGCAGCGGACGCACGGTGCGCGTGCTCAAGGTGGCCTCGGTCACCAAGCAGACCGAAGAGGAGAAGAAGGCCGCCGAGGCACAGGCCGCTGCCGACAAGAAGAAGGACCAATCGACGTTGCTGCGCGGCTTCTCGTCGGCGCTGGTATTCGTCATCGACTCGACCATCAGCATGGGCCCTTACATCGAGCGCACCAAGGAGGCCGTGCAGCGCGTCTACGACCGCGTCGAGAAGGCCGGTCTGCTCGACAAGGTGAAGTTCGGTCTCGTCGCCTACCGTTCGAGCATCGATGAAACGCCGGCGCTCGGCTACGTCGCCAAGGAGTTCGTCGATCCGATGGACGTCAAGGACGGTGCGGACTTCCTCAGCAAGGTCAGAGACCTCAAACCGGCGGATGTCTCGAGTGGCCGGCAATTCGATGAAGACGCGTACGCCGGTGTCATGCAGGCGCTCGACAATGTGGCCTGGCGCAATTTCGGCGCACGTTATCTCGTGCTCGTGACCGACGCCGGCGCGTTGTCGGCCGAGCACCGTTTGTCCGGTACCGGACTCGATGCCGAGCAGGTGCGTTCCGAGGCGCTGCACCGTGGCGTCGCGGTCTACACGATGCACCTCAAGACGCCGCAGGGAAAGAGCAATCACGCCAGTGCGCAGAGCCAGTACCAACAGCTGTCGTCGCACCCCCTGTTGTCGCGTCCCTTGTACTACCCCGTGGAACTCGGTGATGTCGATGCCTTCGGCCGTAACGTCGATCTGCTCGCCGAGGCCATCGTGGCGCAGGTACGCGGTGCCGCACTCGGCAAGAAGGTTGCCGGCAGTGCACTGACGGCCGACAGCAATTTCGGTCGCGGTGACGACGGCAAGAAGAAGTCCGACGACGTCGAGCAGCGCGTCCAAGAAGAGGTGGCGATGCTCGGCCACGCCATGGAGCTCGACTACCTCGGCAGCGTCGGTGACACCGGCGCGCCCGAGGTGTTGCAGGCATGGATCACCGACGTCGATCTCAAGGACCCGCTGCGGCGTTCACTCGAGGTGCGGGTGCTGCTGACCAAGAACCAGCTCAGCGACATGCAGCTCGTGATGCGCGGCATCCTCGATGCGTCGAGCAAGGGCATCATCGCGCCCGATGATTTTTTCAACAACCTGCGTTCGTTCGCCGCCAGCCTGGGCCGCGACCCCAACCGCGTCACCGACGCGCAGACCGTGAAGCTCGCCGACCTCGGACTGCTCGGCGAATACCTCGACGACCTGCCGTACCGCAGCGATCTCATGAACCTCGACCAGGATACCTGGTCGAGCTGGAGCGTGACGCAGCAGACGGCATTCACCAACAAGATCCGCCGCAACATGCGGCTGTACGAGATCTACAACAGCGACGTCGACCGATGGATATCGCTTGCGCCCGGCAGTAACGAAAGCGAGCACGTGTACCCCGTACCGATCGACGTACTGCCCTGACGGCGACGTCGATGCTGACCTTGCGCGGTGTCAGTTGCGTACGTGGGACGGGTGCCGAGTCGTTCACCGTCGCGGTCGGCGAACTGGTGATATCGCGGGGCGAGACCGTCGCCATCACGGGCTCCAGCGGATCGGGCAAGAGCACGCTGCTGGAGATGCTCGCGCTCGTGCTGCGGCCCACGGTCGGGGAGCGTTTCGCCTGGGAAGCCGCAGACGATGCCGGGCACACGCAGGATATCGGCGCGCTGTGGCAGCGCGACGCGTTTCGCGAACTCGCGCGCATGCGCGCACGCAACATCGGCTTCGTGCTGCAAACAGGCGGACTGCTGCCCTACCTCGATGTGCAGTCGAACATCGAGATGTCACGGCGCATTTCGCAGCGCGCTTGGCGGCGCAACGCGATTCCGCAACTCGTCGAGGCCCTGGGGCTTTCGCACCTGACGCGCAAGATGCCGCATCAACTCTCGGTCGGTGAGCGCCAGCGCGTATCGATCGCACGTGCCATGGCGCACGAACCCGATCTGCTGCTGGCCGATGAGCCCACCGCGGCACTCGACCCGCAACTCGCCGACCAGGTCATCTCGCTGATGCTCGAGCTCGTGGCGCGTATGGAAACGGCAGCCGTGATCGTCACCCACGACCACGAGCGCGTACGCGCGCGCGTAGACCATGAGTTCAGCGCCGTGCCCATGACGGGCAGCGAGCGCGGATCATGTTTCGGGATGCCGTGCTGAGCCGCGGCCTCGCCACGCTGGGGCTGAGTCTCGGCCTGGCCGGCAACGACCTGCGCCACGATCGGCGTGTCGCATTGACCATGGTCGTCGCGATCGCCGCGGTGTTGGCGCCCTTGTTCCTGCTGCTGGGGCTCAAGACCGGCGTCGTCGAGACCGCGAAGCGACAACTGCTCAGCGATCCGCGCAACCTGGAGATCAGGATCTACCAGAATGCGCGACTGCAGCAGACCTGGTTCGCCGACATGGCGGGCCGGTCCGATGTCCTGTTCGTGCTGCCGCGTACCCGCACCATCAATGCCACGATCGACCTGGTCACGCAGCAACGGCGTGTGGTGCAGAGTGTCGAGATGGTGCCCACGGCGGCCGGGGATCCTTTGCTGCCGGCTGGCGTGGCACCCCCGGTCGATGCGCGCGCGGTCCTGCTGAGCACGCCCGTGGCAGGGTCACTGGGCCTCGCGGTGGGAGACGACATCGTCGGCGTGCTGCGCCGGCGCATCGACGGACGCGACGAGCGCGTCGAGGTACCGCTGCGCGTGGCTGCCGTGCTGCCGGAGCATGTCGTCACGGGCAACGCCGTGTTCGTCACGTTGGATTTCCTGCTCGCGGCCGAGGACTATCGCGACGGTTATCGCGTCGAGCTGCTGGGCGATGCGCAGACCGGTGCAGCACCGCAGCCGCGCGTCGAGTTCGCCAATGCCCGGGTGTATGCGACCGGCCTCGACGAGGTCCTGACGCTGGCCGCGCTCATGCGCACGCAGGGCCTCGAAGTGCGCACACGTGCGTCGGACATCGAGGCGATCAAGTCGATCGACCGCGTGCTGACGTTCGTGTTCATCGTCATCGCCACGATCGCCGGGGTCGGCGGCGCGATTGCCCTCGGTGCGAATGTCTGGATCAACGTCGATCGCAAGCGTCGCGATCTCGCCCTGCTCCGGTTGATGGGGGTGCCCGACATCGGCGTGCTGCTGGTGCCGGTATGGCAGGCACTGGCGACGGCGGTCGGTGCGTTCGTACTCGCGTATCTCGCCTACCTCGCCGGTGCAGCGGCGTTCAATCGCCACCTCGCCGACAGCCTGCCCGAGCAGGGTTATGCCTGCGTGCTCAATGTCGCCGACGTCGGCTGGATGTTCGTCGCGGTCCTGCTGATCGCCACGGCCGCGTCGTCGGTCGCGGGACTCAGGGCGACGCGACTCGACCCGGCCGAGTGTTTGCGGGAGTGGGCGTGATTGGGCAAACTCGCTGACGGAGGGCAGACCGCGGTACGCACGCCGATCGGGCGAGCACCGCGGACGCCGACGGGATGCACACGATCCCGGTTGCAGGGAACGCGCGGATACGGCGCCGCCCCACAGTGTGAACGAAAGCGGGCAGGAACGGCGAGGGACGGGTGGACGTATTGGGCTTCCGAGCGAGATCGATGAACCGACGTTGGCGGGCTGTGGCGCTCGCCGCGTGTTGCTGTGTCGGCAACGCGGGTGTGGGTGCGGCACCTGCCGTCACCTGGGATGCCAAGTTCTACAACCCGAAGCCGGCCGATGACGACGTCATCCTGCCGTTGCCGTGTGGTGGCGCGATGACATTCCGTCGGGTCAACGTCGAGTCGACCGGTCCGCTGTCGGACAAGCGTGTCGACCTGGGTACCAGCGAAGATCTCCTGGGCTACACCGAGAACACCCTCGCACAGCACATCGCCGGCAGCTTCACGGCACCGGAACCCGAGACGCGTTATTTCCTGATCGGCAAGTACGAGGTCAGCCAGCTGCAATACAAGGCCGTGACGGAGAAGGATTGCCCGAAGCCGTCGATGAAACTGCGTCTGCCACAGAACGCGGTCGGCTGGTTCGACGCCGTGAGTTTCACCAACCAATGGTCGCGCTGGCTGCTCGCCAATGCCGCCGACGCCCTGCCGCAGGAGCAGGGTGAACCGGGCTTTGTGCGCCTACCGACCGAAGTCGAGTGGGAGTTCGTTGCGCGTGGCGGCGGCGCGGTGTCGATTGCGGACTTCCGCGAGCGCACCTTTCCGATGCCCGAAGGCATCGAGCAATACGTCTGGTTCGCAGGCACGCGCTCGGCCAACGGCAAACCACAGCTGACCGGGCTGTTGGCGCCCAATCCGCTCGGCGTGCACGACATCCTCGGCAACCTCGACGAGATCGTATGGGATGCGTTCCGGCTCAATCACCTGGACCGCTTGCACGGCCAGGTCGGTGGCTTCGTCGTGCGCGGTGGTAACTACTTCACCGCGGACCAGGACATCCGCTCGTCGCAGCGCGAGGAAGTACCGCACTTCGACAGCAAGGGGCCGCGACAGAGCAAGACGACGGGTTTCCGGGTCGCGGTCAGCGCGCCCGTGATCGTGTCTCCAGCGCGTCTGCAGGAGATCCAGGGCGCATGGTCGGCGCTCGGCAACGAGCGGCCAGCGGCGGGAGGTGCGGCGCCCAGCAGTGGCTTGACCGAGGCGGCCAACGAAGATCCCGTGCAGGAACTCGCGGTGCTGTCAAAGGCGGCGACGGACAAGAACATGAAGGCACGGTTGCAGCGCCTGGGATCCGTGATGCGTGCGACGCTCGACGCGCGCAACCGCCAGCGCGACAGCGCAGCGCGTGCGAGTCTGCGTATGGGTGGCGTGATCTGCCAGCAGGTCGGTGAAGATGGCAAACTCGTGGCTGACCTGCGCCGTCGTTACGAACACTTCTGCACTGCCGCGACTGAAGGCGAGCGCATGTTCTCGGTCGAGGAGTGTGACAAACGCAAGCAGTTCCTCGATGTGGCCGAGGCGCGTTTCATGAACAACGTCGGCGTGTACGCGGATTCGATCATCGAGGTGGCGCGCAATTACGATCAGGCCGTCCTCACGGATCAAAACCGGCTGTTGTCTGCCGAACTGGCAAAAAGCGAAGGTGGCAAACGCCTGGGACGGTTCGTCGAGGTGTACAACGCACAGGCGGCCAAGTACCTCGGCGACTGGCTGGTGAAGCGTGATACGTGGTCCGAGGGCTGTCGCACGGCATTCGAGGCGCGCTGATGCGCACGGGCTGTATGAATAGAGACGGGCGACGGGTTTACGATGCCGGGTAAAGAATCGAATTCGGTCTGGGAGTCAGGAATGCAGAAGTTCAACAAACATCGGGTGGCACAGGGTGTCCGCTTTGCGGCCGCTGGCCTGCTGTCGTTCACGATTGCGGCGTGTAACACCATGGAGCCGCGCAATTACTCGTCGGCATCGCAGCAGATGCGCAGCGATTCCAGTTTCTTCAATTCGTCGTACCTCGAGGCGTGTGGTGTGGGCATTCTGACCGGCGTCATCATCGGCGCCGCCACGGGTGACGACAGCGACGACCGTAAGAAGAAGATGCTGGTCGGCGCGGGTGCAGGTTGTGTGTTGGCCATGGGTGCCAACTACTGGTTGCAGGGCCAGCGTCAGCAGGCTGCGTATGCCGAAGAGGACATGCAGCAGATGCTGGCGAATCTCAAGGAGGAGAACCGCAAACTCAGTGGCCTGGTCAACAGCAGCAAGGCCGTGGTCGCCGAAGACCGCAGGAAAATCCAGCAGATCGACACCGCCTACCGCAAGAAGCAGATCTCGCTCGACGAGGCGAAACGGCAGATGGCCGAGGTGGATGACAACCGTGAGCACCTCGAAAAGACGCTGGCGAACCTCGAAGAGCGCAAAAAGAACTGGAGCGAACTCGGCAGCAAGGTGCGCGCCAGCCAGCCGGGTGGGGCGGACGCAAAAGCGATCGACGGTGAGATCGCGAGTCTGGAGAAGAAGATCAAGGTGCTGAAGACTGAACTGAGTTCGCTCGAGCAGACACGCCGCGTCTCGGCGATCGGCTGACGAAGGCGAGAGGACACCGGAAATGAAATATGGAATCGTCGCGGGCGCGCTCATGGTCGCGCTGTTGCAGGGCTGTGCCACCAACCCGGCCGACTGCGATCCGAGCAAGCAGACGGGTTTTCTCGGTACCGCGGGCTGCATGGGGATGTACAGCAAGCGACAGGAGACGCTGTCGAGTCAGATCGAGGCCGAGCGCAACCTCAATGCCTCGCTGCAAAGCATGCTCGAGAGCATCGACGCCGAGAAGGCCGCGGTCGCGGGCCAGCGCCGCAGCCAGGAAGCCAAGATGGCGGCGCTCAATCGTTCGTGGGGCTCGCTCAAATCGTCGCTGGACGCCAAGGCGCAGACCAACGCCGATCTGCAAAAGCGAATCGATACCCTGCAGGGCAAGATGGATGCCGTGAATGCGGCCGATGGCATGAGCCAGGCCGAGAAGCAACAGCGTCTGGACAGCCTGCGTCGGCAGGTCAGTCTGCTCATGAATGAACTCGAATCGGGTTTCTACTGAGGGGATAGCGGTGAAAATGAGATGCTTGCCGCTGTTGTCGCTCGTGACCTTGTTGTCGGCAGGCCTTGGCGCGCACGCGGCAGGGCTCATCAACGTCAAGGTGCATGCCAACGAGACCAAGTCGGACGGCTTGCCATGGGACGGATGTCCGAGCACCTTCTGGGATCCACCGATTCCCGGCAAGAGCATTTTCGGCAACATCATGTACAACCCGGCGGAACCCAACCCACCCGAGATGCGCCTGCTGATCCTCGATGAGGACGGCAATGTCACCACGCACCAGAACGCGACCTGCAACGATACCGTGCAATGCGAGTTCGAGAACGTCCCGTACTCGAACGGTGTGCTGGGCTTCGTGCTCATGGATGTCGATGCGACTTCGCACGACCTCATCGAGGCGGTCGTTTTGGTGCCCTCGAAGTCTGCACAGTGGCAGGATCGCGCGCAGGCCATGCGCAAGCGCGTCGAGGCACAGCTGCCGCGCTTCGCCATGGCCGAAGTCAATTTCTGCCGCGGCCCGCGCGCGGCGAAGAAACTCAAGATCGAGCCCATCGCGCTCGACGAGTGTCCGTCAGGCGTCGGCTGCGAACTCGGCAATTCATTCTGGACCGTCGACGAGAGCGATGGAAAGGTCGACGCGTGGAAGTGGTAACGGGCATGCGGCTGCGTGTCGTTTGCGGCGGTGCATACCGCTCACCACGCTGAGCCTTGTCGGCCCGTCGCGCGTTGCAGGGATGTGCGGGCATGACAGACTTTGAATCAATACAGCTTACCGTCACGCCGCGCGCCGTCCGGTGCTCACCTGCGAGCGTGTTGCGTGCGATTCCAGCGCTGATCCTCGTCGCCCTGTTGTTGTTCCTGTCGACCGCACCGACCACGGTCGTCGCCGGTATCGCGAGAACGCCTGCGTCTCATGCGTTCGCCGTCGCACCGCATGCGCGCGAACCCACGCCACGCCCGCCCGAAGCCGCACGTGGCAAAGGCAAGGGAAAGGAAAAGTCGATCGAGCAGCGCGTGCGTGAAAAGTTTCCGACCTGGCGCGGCGACGAGCTCAACAATGTGCTGCGCGAAGTGGAACGCCGCGATCCCGCGCGCGGCAACAAGTTGCTCAAGGAGGGCCTTTCAGCGCACGAGGGCGGCGCCCACGACGGTCATACCATCCGTCGCCACGTTGCGGTCTCGGCCAAGCATCTCGAAGCCCGCATTGAGTACGAAAAGCGCCGCGCCGCCGACCGCAAGGGTGAGACCCGCAAGGATCACGAAGCGCTGAAGATGGAACACATCTCCAGCTTCACGTCGCTGAAAGAGGCCAACCGGCTCGTCGACAGGGCGCTCACCGACGCCAACAACAGTGCGACGCTGAAGAAGTGGGCCAGGGATCGCGCCTTTGTGGATCCGAAGACGGGCTCGAAGCAGTTGCTCGAGCTGACCTTGCGCGATGCCGGCTCGGTGACCGGCCTGGCGATGGATCCGAAGTCCAAGGAACTTGTCGAGGCACGCGGTGTGCGCGTGCTGCTGAGGCGCAGCAACGGCAAGCATGGTTGGTCGATCGTGACGGCGCATCCGGTGGTGAAGGCCGAGGCGAGCGGGTCGGCACCGGTCGTCGCCAAGCCGCGCGCGAAGTCGTCGGCAGAACATACGGCAAAACGAAAAGCCGAGCCGGCCAAGCCGACCGTGGAGTACGTCACGGTGTATCACGGTAGTATCAGCGACGCATCGGCGATTCGGTCGAGAGGGCTCGATCCGGCACGCGGGCCCACGTGGGTATCGACCAGTCGTCAAGCTGCCGAAGCGGCGATCGGCAGCGAACGCGCCGTCGGCTTGCGCGAGGGCAAAGACCGCGGTGTCATCGAGTCGCGCATCCCGCGCGCCGAATTCGAGCGTCTGCAGCGCGAGGAGCAGATTTCCGAGGATCGCGTGTGGTCGGGCT
>JAGRHA010000057.1 GCA_020445205.1 Gammaproteobacteria bacterium | reverse complement strand
GGTCATGGCACGGCTTCTGTCACCACGCGCGACGGCGATTCGTCGTATCCTTGCGCGCATGTCATCGACACCCGACACCCGCTTCATCCCCCGTTTCCGCCGACGTCTCGCCACGTTACTGGCTGTTCTGAGCGCACTGCCTTTTTGCTTGGCCGCCGAGTCGCTGCCCATCGTCACCCAGCGACTCGGCGACGTCACCGAAACGCCCGTCTACAGCGCACCGGCCACGGTCGTCGCACACCATACGCCGCGTATTGCCGCCGAGATCGACGCGCGCATTGTCGACCTCCCCGTGGCCGTGGGTGACCGCGTCGACGTCGGCACGCCACTGGCGCAACTCGATTGCGCGCGCGCCGAGGCTGCGTTGGCCGTGGCACGTGGCGAAGTCGAACGCAGCGCGGCACAACAACGCTTCGCCGCGGCACAGCTGGAGCGTGCGCGCGACCTGACGCGCAGCAAGAGCATCAGCGAGGAACTGCTCGACCAGCGACGCAGCGAACTGGCGGCCGCGCGGGCCGATCAGGTGGTGCGCACCGAACAGGTCAGACTGGCCGAAATCGATGTCGATCGCTGCGTGCTGCGGTCACCGATCGCGGGCGTCGTGACCCGGCGCCATGCCAGCATCGGCGATTACGCGACACGCGGCAGCCCGGTCGTCGATCTGGTCGAGAGTGTGGGCCAGGAGGTCAGCGTGGCGCTGCGTGACGAACAGACCGCCACTCTGCGGCAGGCGCAGAACATGCGTTTCACCAGCAACGGTGCGGAGTACGCCGTGGAGCTGCGCGCACTACTGCCACAAGTCGACAGCACCACCCGCACGCGCGAGGCACGCTTGCGCTTCGTCGACGCTGTCGCCGACCCCGGCACCGCCGGCCGCCTGGTGTGGCAGGGACAGGGCCGACTGTTGCCCGCGATCTACCTTGTCAGGCGCAACGGCGTACTCGGGGTGTTCGTACGCCAGCAGGACACGGCCCGATTCGTCGCCTTGCCCGATGCCCAGGATGGTCGTCCGGCGGCGATCACGCTCGCCGCCGACACGTTGTTGATCGACGACGGGAGACAGCGCCTCAACGACGGCGACGCGGTGCGCTCCGTCGACACGGAGTAGTTCATGCGCTTTTATCGCGCCCTTTTGCGCAACCATGTGCTGGCAAACCTCACCTTCGTGCTCGTGCTCGTGGTCGGCGGTCTGTCCTACCTGGCGCTGCCCCGGCAGCAGGACCCGACGATCAATTTCAACTGGATCATCATCACCACCGTCCTACCCGGCGCGTCTGCCATCGATATCGAGGCCAAGGTCACTGATCCACTCGAAGACGCGCTGCGCACGCTGCAGGACGTCAAGTTCATGTCGTCGAACAGTCGCGAGTCGGTGTCGAGCATCCTGATCCGTTTCGAAGACGTCGACGACCGCACCTTCGACCGCCGCGTCAACGACCTGCGCCGCGAAATCCAGAACAAGCAGGACGAGCTGCCCGAAGCGACCGAGGATCCGATGATTCTCGAAGTCACGAGCGCGAACGGTTTTCCGTCGGCCACGCTGGCCGTCGTCGGCCAGGGCATGGACGAGAATCTGCGCCGCCAGGCACGCAACGTGCGCAAGGCGCTGGAGCGTCTCGGCGGCGTCGATCGCGTCGATGCCATCGGCCTGCCCGAGCCTGAACTGCAGGTGCGCTTCGACCCAGCGCTGCTCGAGAATCTGCGCCTGACGCCGAACCAGATCGCCGACACGGTCAGCGCCTTTTTTCAGGACATCGCCGCTGGCGATACGCGCCTGGGCAAGCAGAACTGGCTGGTCCGTCTGGTCGGTGCCGACGCCGATCCGCAGGCGCTCGCGACGCGCACCGTGGTCGGCGCCGGCAGCGAAATCCGCCTCAACGACGTCGCACGTATCGAACGCACGACTGCCGAGGCGACGACACTCGCCCGCCTCGACGGCCGCCCGGCCATCCTGCTTGCCGTGGTCAAGCAGGCACGCACCAACACGCTCGATCTGGTTGAACGGCTCAAGACGTACATGCAGGAGCGCAACGCCCTCGCCGATGTCACGGGCGTCGAACTCGTGTTGATCGACGACCAGACGATCCCGACACGCAACGCCATCCGCCTGATGCAGAACAACGCCCTCATCGGGCTCGCGCTGGTCCTGTTGGTCACCTGGCTGTTCCTCGGCTCACGGATCGCGTTGCTGACCTCGATCGGCATCCCGTTCATTCTCACCGGCACCTTCTGGGTGCTGTCAGGCACGGGCGAAACGCTCAATGTCATGGTACTGCTCGGCGTCGTCATCGTACTCGGCATGCTGGTCGACGATGCGGTCGTCGTGGTCGAAGGCATCTATCATCGCTTGCGACATGGCGTGCAGCCGATGCAGGCATCGATCGACACCTTGCGTGAAGTCGCTGCGCCGGTCACGGCAGCCGTACTCACCACCATGGCGGCCTTCGGCCCGCTGATCCTGTTGCCCGGCATCCTCGGCGATTTCATGCGTGTGGTCCCGACCGTCGTCATCATCGCACTCGCGATATCGTTGCTCGAGGCGTTCTGGATGCTGCCAGCGCACGTGGTCGCCGCGCGCATCAGCTTCGCCCGCCCCTCGCGCACACAGCGCCTGCGCGAACGTTTCACACACTGGTTGCAGATCCGCTACGTGCGCCTGCTGGTCAAAGCGCTACGTCACCGCTGGCTCACGTTACTGGTGGTCATCGCGCTGCTATTCGGTGCCATCGCCGCAATCGCCACCGGTCGTGTACGCGCTGACTTCTTCGCCGCCGACACCATCCGCCTGTTCTATGTCAACGTCGAGATGCCACCGGAAACACCCCTTGCCGAGACACTCGCCAAGGTGCGCGAAGTCGAGCACGTGGTTCGCCGCCATATCCGTGATGGCGAAGCGCGGGCCGTGCTCGCGTACGCCGGCAGCATGTTCCAGGAGACCGAACAACGCCTCGGCGACCAGCTCGGTCAGATCATGGTCGGCCTCAACCCGCTGGCACCTGGCCTGCGCAGCGTAGAAGAGATGATCGACGGCATGCGCGCCGCCATGAACGACATTGCCGGGCCACTGCGCATTTCGTTCCTGCGCCTGACCGGGGGACCCCCTACGGCCAAACCCATCAGCATCAAGGTGCGTGGAGACGACTACGCCGAGATCCGCGCCGCAGCCGACGAACTCATGACGATCATGCGTGACACGCCAGGCGTCAAAGACATCGAAGACGATGCCGATCGCGGGCGCCCCGAACTGTTGCTGCACTTCGACAACGACGCGATCACGCGCGCCGGGCTGAACCCGGCCGAGGTCGGGCGCGCCGTACTACTCATGGTGGACGGCATGGTCGTCACCGATATGCGCGACGCCGGCGAAAAACTCGAGGTGCGCGTGATCGGCGATGCGCTGCCGCAACAGGACATCGCTGCCCTGCTCGATTTCCGCCTGCCGGTCGCCGACGGCGGCGGCATCGCGTTACGCGATCTCGTGCGTGTCAGCCGTGAGCAGAGTCTGGGCAATATCCGTCACTACAACTTCCGTCGTGCGATAACGGTCGAAGCAGACATCGATCCGATGGTGACCGACACCCTTGCGGCAAATGCGCAGGTCAGTGACGCGTGGCGTGCGAAACAGCAGCGCTTTCCCGCCATCGACCTCGACTATTCGGGTGAACTCGACGACATCAACGAGAGTCTCGATGCCATTGTGATCCTGTTCGTGTTCGGCCTCGGTGTGATGTACGCGATACTCGGGACGCAGTTCCACAGCTATTTCCAACCGCTCATGATCCTGTCCGCGGTGGTCATGGCGTTCATCGGCGTGACCTACGGACTGTTGGTGTCGAACAACCCACTGAGCCTTTACAGCTTGTACGGCGTGGTCGCACTCGCCGGCATCGCCGTGAATGCCGCGATCGTACTGATCTCTGCGGCGAACCAGCGCCTGCACGCGGGCATGAGCGTGCTGCATGCAACGGTGTACGCAGCGCGTCGCCGCGTGATCCCGGTTCTCATCACGTCGCTGACGACGATCGCCGGCCTGTTCTCACTGGCGACCGGTCTCGGCGGTAAATCGCTGATCTGGGGCCCGGTAGCCACAGCGATCGTCTGGGGCCTGGCGTTCTCGACCGTGCTCACCCTGATTCTCGTTCCCCTGTTGTTCCAGTTCTCGATGCGCCGCAGCCGCGTCGTGCGCCACCGGCACACGCCGACACCAACGACCGACAGCTGAGCCGCCACCACCCGATGACGCAGCGCCGCGCGGTCACGCTGCAAACGACTATGCTTCGACAAACCGGTGTCGCGATGAAGGGATCCGCGCGTACGTCCGGTCCCGGTATAACAACAACCCGCGAAATAGTCAGCGATGCAAAATTTGTCGGATCGTTTCGGCAGTTTCCTGATCACCAGCCTCGAGGTGTTCGTTGCCGCCTTCATCCTGGTGCTCGGCTCGCTGGCACTGTGGGTGATCGTCGCTTACATCCTCGACGTCACGCAGACGCGCCACGCGATCCGCCGCAACTACCCGGTGATTGGCCGCTTCCGCTATTTCTTCGAGCACCTCGGCGAGTTCTTCCGCCAGTATTTCTTCGCCATGGATCGCGAAGAACTGCCGTTCAACCGTGCCGAGCGTTCCTGGGTTTATCGAGCCGCAAAAGACGTCAACAACACCGTGGCGTTCGGATCGACCCGCGACCTGCGTCGCCCGGGCACCGTGCTGTTCGTCAACTGCCCGTTCCCCACGCTCGGCACCGACGCGGTCCCGCCGCGGCCGGTGACGATCGGCCCTGACTGTCGCCAGCCCTATACCACGGCATCGCTGTTCAACATCTCCGGCATGAGTTTCGGTGCCATCTCGAAACCCGCGGTACTGGCACTGTCCAACGGCGCAAAGAAGGCCGGCTGTTGGATGAACACGGGTGAAGGCGGTCTGTCGCCCTATCATCTCGAAGGTGGCTGCGACATCGTGTTCCAGATCGGCACCGCCAAGAACGGCGTGCGTGATCTCGAAGGCAATCTCAACGACGACAAACTGCGCGAGGTGGCATCCCACCCGCAAGTGAAGATGTTCGAGATCAAGATGAGCCAGGGGGCCAAACCCGGCAAGGGCGGCATGTTGCCCGGCGCCAAGGTGACCGAAGAGATCGCGCGCATCCGCGGCATCCAGGTCGGCGAGAACGCGTTCAGCCCCAACCGTCATCCGGACATTCGCAATAATGGTGATCTGCTCGACATGGTCGCACGCGTGCGCGAAGTGAGCGGACGACCGACAGGTTTCAAGACGGTCATCGGGGCGCCCGGCATGCTGGACGACCTGTGTCAGGAGATCTGCCGCCGCGGCCGCGCAGCCGCGCCCGATTTCATCACCGTCGACGGTGCCGAGGGCGGCACGGGTGCAGCGCCGATGCCCCTCATCGATGCCGTCGGCCTGCCGCTGCGCGAGGCACTGCCGATCGTCGTCGACAAACTCACCGCCTATGGCCTGCGCGACCGCATCAAGATCATCGCTTCGGGCAAGCTGATCAATCCCGAGGAGGTCGCCTGGGCACTGTGCCTCGGTGCCGACTTCGTTACCAGCGCGCGCGGCTTCATGTTCGCCCTCGGCTGTATCCAGGCGCTGCAATGTAACCGCAACACCTGCCCTACCGGCATCACCACGCACAACGTGAAATTGCAGCGCGGCCTGTTCCCGCCCGAGAAGGCCGAACGTGTCGCCGCGTACGTGCGCAACCTCATCAACGAGGTCGGCATCATCGCGCATGCCTGTGGCGTACGCTCACCGAGCGAACTCAACCGCACGCATGCGCGCGTGGTCCAGGACAACGGCCTGTCGATCGGTCTCGATGAACTGCATCCACTGCCACCGCGTCGCACCGATGCCTGCGGCAACGACCGCAGCGACTGTTGACGGCCATGCCGATCAGTCATCTCATCATGCTGCTTGCCGGGATGCTGGTCCTTGCGCTGTTGTTGCGCCCGATGGCCGAGCGCCGCCAGTTGCCGTTCGCCGCCTTGCTCGTGCTCACCGGCTTCATCGGTTCAGAGGTACTGGTCTGGTTGGGTGTCGACACCGGACTGCGCTACGACGGCTTCTACGACCTGATCTACTATGTGTTTCTGCCGCTGTTCGTGTTCGAAGCGGCGTTCAAGATCGATGCAGCACTGCTGCTACGCAACCTCGTCGTCATCCTCATGCTGTCGATCCCGGTCCTGCTGCTGTCGATCTCGGTGACCGCGGCGCTGATCTACATCGGCATCGGGCACCCGCAGGGCTTCCCCTGGATCGCCGCATTGCTCACGGGTGCGGTATTGGTGGCGACCGATGCGTCACCACTGACATCCCGTTTCGCGCGCCTCGGTGTGCCGCATCGACTGCGTGTACTGATGGAAGGCGAAGATCTGTTCAACGACGCCACGGCGATTGTCACGTTTGGCATCTTTCTCTACATCGCGCAACACCCGGGTGAGGCCATTCACACGGCCGACGTCGTGCTGTCGTTCCTGCTGGTGTTCTTCGGTGGCATCTTCATCGGCCTGCTCGTGGGTCTCGGCTTTCTACTCGTATCACGACTGTTCGAAGAAGCGATACAGCAGGCGCTGATCACGCTGATCTCTGCGTATACAGCGTTCATCCTCGCCAACGAGGTGCTGCAGGTATCGGGCGTCATGGCGGTACTGATCACGGGACTCATCATGGGGCGCGTGATCCACAACGATTTTCAGGACGAGCGCGGCAGTTTCGTCGACACCTTCTGGTCTTTCAACGTCTATGTCGCCGAAGGCCTGATGTTCCTGCTCATGGGCATGACCGTCACCGTGGCAATGTTCGAGGAACGCTGGCTGGCGATGATCATCGGCATTGCCGCACTCCTGATCGCCCGCGCCATCGGCGTGTTCGGCACTGCGCCGTTGATCAATCGGCTACCGTTCACCGAGCCCGTACCACGCAGCTTCCAGAGCATCCTGTTCGTCGGCAGCTTGCGCGGAGCCGTGGTGCTGGCGTTGAGCCTGTCGCTGCCCATCGATCTGCCGTACTGGTGGACGATCCAGTCGATAGCCTTCGGTGTGGTGATCTTCAGCCTGTTCGTGCAGGCGCCCCTGGCGCTGCCGGTACTGCGTCGCGCGGGGCTATGTGAACCGCGGTGACAAACGCTCCATCAGCGATGTTTCGACAAACGCGTCGACTTCTTCCCGCGCAATGCCGCTTCGAATGCGCGCGTCGCCCAGACCACGGCTTCATCGGGGTCGTCAAAAATCGACTCGGGTGCGGCATAGTAAGACAGACTCACGGGTTTGTTGTTCTTGATGTAGACGAACGGCGAAAGCTCGAGTGCGATGAACGCCTCGAGCGAATGTTCATCGGCTTTCAGGTAAAGGACGTCATCGGCAACGAGGCCGAACATCAGTCCGTCACGGTAGATGCCGTAGCCACCGAACATACGTCGCGCCTGTACGGTACCGAACCGTGCGAACACATCACTCAGGTTGTCGACAAACGCGTTCATCCGGCCTCCCACCACCACAATAAACCGCCGCCCCTCGTCGAGCAGTTATGCACCGACCGTGATACCCCGGCTTGGCGGGCATCATGCCATGCGCAGGCGCCTTTGCAGACGCCGCACCCCGGCTGACCACGGTGCGCGCAGGCGGCAGGTAGCCGTCTGGGGATCGTGCCACTTCCTGCCCGACCGCTGCGGAAACGTCATCGCATGCCCGTATCGTGCCTGAACGTCGGGCCCTCATCGCCGATATCCACTACGATCGTCGCACCTCGGGTGAAGTACATCGGCTCGCTGGCGTGGTGCCGCCCGCTGGCATAACGCACGGTGAAGATTACCGCCCCTTCGTCTGGCAGTGTAAGTTCACGCGTGTTCTGTGTAGGGATGTCCGCCTCTACGGCTTGTCCAACCGGCCAACTCATCTCCACTGTGACGGGCTCGGACGCCCGGTTGATCAATACGAAGACCGGATCGGCGAATGATGGCAGTGCGAGCAGCACGAGAACGACGACAAAGGCCAACGCGGCGAGTGTCAACGCGCGCGCCACTCGCTCACCCCGCATCGAGACCGTCCACACGCGTCGTCCACCACGTTCGCAGCACCTGTCGTGTCGAGCGGCACGACCATCGACAGCGCCAGGCACATGACCGCCAAAGCACGTTCACGGCCGGATCTCGATCGGTGTGCCATCGCGCACCCTCTGCCAGATCTCCTCGATGGCCTCGTTGTCCACCGCGATACAGCCATCCGTCCAGTCGTGACGGCGAAACCATGGAGCGAACATCTCCATGCCATTCGGCAAGCCGTGGATGAAGATGTCCCCGCCCGGGTTGACACCACGTCGACGTGCCGCCTGGCGATCCTGCGGGTTCGGGTAAGTGATGTGCAGTGACAGATGGTAACGGCTTTTGGGGTTGCGGTAGTCGATCGTGTAGGTGCCCTCTGGCGTGCGTTCGTCACCACGTTGTCGCTTGTGACCAACGGGCGCGTCGCCGAGCGATATGACGTACTCGCGTACGACGTCGCCCCCCTGCAGCAGATACAGCCTGCGGTCTGCCTTGTCGACGCGCACGGCATCGACATACCGGGGTTCGCCGGCACCGACGGCGCACACGAACAGCAGCAACGACAGGGATGCGACGGCTCTGCACCGGACCCTGATCGACACGGCGTTCATGCTCGGAAAACCGGACTGCGTACGGGCGAGGCCGAAGCGACCCGTTATGCCGCCTCGCGACGCTCGGCCTTGAGCTGGCGATACACCTCGATGCCCTTACGACGCTGCACGTAGAGCACATCGATCTTCTGCTGCAGGCGCTGCCGGGCATGCTTACCCTGCGTGCGCTTGAGCTTCTGCTCCAGATCCTTTTGCTTGTTGCGCAGCGCCTTGATGGTCTTGTGCAGCTTCTTCAGCTTGGTCTCTTCCGGCGCACGTTGCAGCAGTTTTTGGATGCGGTGAATCAACTTTTCAGTCTTCATGATGGACGCCCCTTGTGCGCATCGGTGGATCGCGGCTCGTCGAGCCGGTCGACCACCTGCTCAATCTCTTCAGGCGTCAGCGACAGATCCGGCGCGAACTCCTCAGCCGCATGCGATGCGGCGAGCAGTCCTTCCGCCATGCTCAGCAGACGCTCCATGATTTCGTTGACATAGCGACTGTCGTTCATGAGCGAGGTCGCCATTTGTGCCGAAATCGCCCCGTCACGGATCAGGCCGTCGACGGCACGGTGGGTAAACCGCTGGCTGTCTGCCAGATCCACCTTAAGCGAATCAAGTGACAGGATTCCTACAGTTTCTTGACTGTCGTCGCGCAGCGACTCGATGTCGCGCAGCAATTCGCCGATTCGCACGCGGAAGCGGTTGTATTCACGGCGAATCGCCAGATTCGGCGAGCGCGTGTAGCGATTCAGATTCTTGCGCAGGTGCTTCGTGGCCTTGATCGCAGCGACGATGTCGAGGTTGGCCTGCCACAGGCTTTGCAGCCGCTGTGCCGACTCTGCGCCCGAACGTGCGGCGGCCTGCGTGTAAAACACGACATTGGCACCGTAGATGTCCTTGACCATGAGGTCGTACTGCTGATCGATGTCGACTTCGATCAGCTCGGACTTTTTGTCGAGCAGTTCCTGCAGGTCGGTATCGGAGCGGATATCGGCGCGCCGCAGGTTGATGCCATGCGCAATGATGGAGAACGCGTTGTTGAACAGGTGCTGGGTTTCACGTCGTAGCGCGGTGACGGCCACCTCGGGGAAATCCAGCGAGGCATCACTGAGATAACGCGGTACATCGCGCAGTGGCTTGGCACTCTTGAGCAGCCGCCCGAGCAGGCGCACGAGTGTACCGATGAAAGGCGTGAACAGCATCACCCCCACAAGGTTGAACAGGCTGTGAAACACGGCCAGTTTCAAGGTGTAATCGTTGTCCGGTATGCCCAACGACTGGCTGATGTGTTCGACAGCGGCCATGAACCATTTGATGAACAACAGCGCGAGCAGGCCGGTGCCGACATTGAAGATCAAATGTGCCCCGGCGAGTCGCTTGCCTTCGACCGACGAACTCAGGGCGCCGATCACGGCCGTGATCGTGGTACCCACATTGCTGCCGATCGCCAGCGCGAGTGCGTTCTCGTACGTGACCTGGCCAGCACCCAGGGCGGTGATGATGAGCACCAGCGTGGCATGGCTGGACTGCATGATGACGGTCGCGATGATGCCGAACAGGGTGTACGTGAGCAGGCCTATGACACCAGGCAGCGCGTACTGCGTCAGGTCCAGGTGATCGGCAAATCCGGCAAAGCCTTCCTTCATGTAGTGGATGCCGAGGAACAGGAAGCCGAAGCCGATCAGGATCCAGCCGGCCCCTTTCAATGCCCGCTGCTGCTGGAAGTTCAACAGCACACCGAACACCAGCATCGGCAACGCGTAGGCCGACAGGTTGACCTTGAGGCCGAAACCGGCGACCAGCCAGGCGCCCGTCGTGGTGCCGAGGTTGGCGCCGAAGACGATACCGATGCCCTCGGCCAGCCCGAGCAGGCCGGCACTGATGAAACTGATCGTGATGACCGACACCAGCGACGACGATTGCATGAGCGTCGTCGTGACGATGCCGAAGGTCAGGCTCTTCCAGGTTTTCTCGGTGCCTTTGCGCAGGATGCGCTCCAGTGTCCCACCACTGAACGCCTTGAAGCCTTCCTCCATGCACAGCATGCCGAACAGGAAGATGGCGACACCCGCCGCAATGTCCTTGAACGTGGCACTGACCCAGAAGCCGTAGGCCAGGCCAAGGAATACGACGGGCAGCGTCAGGCGGCGGAACATGCGCACCGCTGCCTGACGATGTCGATCGCCACATTTCCGCAACGCGAGGTCATGCGCAGGC